>WTAE01000050.1 GCA_013139765.1 Sulfurovum sp. | reverse complement strand
CGTTTTGAAAACATTGAAGACTCTAACAACAACAGAACACGTTTTTTCATTATTTCAAACTTTGAAAATGCTGCTTCAGGCAATGACAAAACCTCTATGTTGGTAAGACTCTCTAATGAACCTGGTTCATTGGTAGATTTTCTGCATCACTTTGAAGAAGCAAATGTAAATCTCTCTAAAATCAAGTCACATATTGTTGAAGGGGATTCGATTTTCTTTATAGAGTTTCATGGACATAAAGATGATGCCTTGGTGAAACCTGTGTTAGAAAAAATGAAAAATGAAATTAAAGTTTTGGGTTCTTACGTCAAAGAAACCGATGATGTATAGGGCAGAAAATGTATAGGGATAGTAAATGATAAAATTTAACAAAGTTCTTAACACTATTAAATCGTATGAAGCGGGTAAACCCATAGAGCTTGTGGTACGTGAATTTGGGATTAAGGCAGAAGATGTGGTGAAACTCGCTTCCAATGAAAACCCAATTGGCACAAGCCCAGCGGTTGAAAAAGCCATTAAAGAAAATGCAGGGAAAGCACATCTTTACCCAGATGACTCAATGTTTGAACTCAAAGATGCCTTGGCAAATAAGTATGATGTAGACGCTGAAAATGTTATTATCGGGGCAGGTTCAGATCAAGTGTTGGAATTCGTTTCACGCGCAGTACTCGATGAAAAATCTTCTGTACTGATGTCTGCTGTGACCTTTGCAATGTATGAAATTTACGCGAAACAAATGGGTGCGACTATTTTACGTACCCACTCGTATGAACACAGATATGAGGAGTTTATGGAAGCCTATGAAATGCGTCAACCAAAAATTGTCTACATCTGTACACCAAACAATCCTACGGGGGATGCCACGTCTAAAGAAGAAGTGCTTAAACTTATTAACGCCATAGGTTCTGAGGCTATCGTAGTAGTAGATGGTGCTTACATGGAGTATGCTGCGGCAAAAGACAAAGACTATGCCATTACGCCACAAGATTTAAAAGAGTTCCCAAATGTCATTTACCTAGGGACTTTTTCTAAAGCCTACGGTATGGGTGGCATGAGAGTAGGGTATGGGATTGCACAAAAAGAGTTGATAGCCCAGCTCAATAAAATGCGTCCACCTTTTAACATTTCAACCCTCTCTTTAGCTGCGGCCATTGAAGCATGTAAAGATGAAAAGTTTGTAGAAGAGTCCATTGTTTTACACCAAGAGCAAATAGGCCGATATGAAGCCTTTGCCAAAGAGAATGGTTTTGAATACATTGACTCGTATACAAACTTTATTACCTATAGATTTGATGAAAGTGTTGATGCTACACAAATAGCAGATGACTTACTGAAACGTGGAGTGATCATCCGTAACCTTGCTTCTTATGGCATGAATGCTTTACGCATTACAGTGGGTACGGCGAAGCAGAATGATGTGTTTTTTAAAACATTTTTAGAAGTGAGATCTTGAAAAAAGTAAAAGTTTTGAAAGCCTGTGACTTAGAGCTGAAACCTTTTGTACTGGCGGATTTTACCCAAGATAAAGAAACACAGAGTACTATGAAAAAAGCAAGTCAAAAAGTGACTAAAAAGGCACTCAAAAGTTTAGCAAATGACTTGGGTTTAGACTATGATGAAAGACAAATTTCTTTTGCAAAAAAGATACTCACGGCATATTTGGAAAGATAGGACAGTATGAACATACAATCACACTCCATCGAGGAGTTGCACACCTTAGCAGATGATATCAGACAAAAGATATTGGATACGGTTAGTAAAAATGGTGGGCATCTCTCTTCAACTATGGGGGCAACGGACCTTATTGTGGCGATGCATAAAGTGTTTGATGTTGAAAAAGATCCTTTTATCTTTGATGTAAGTCATCAAGCCTATGCTCATAAATTGCTTACTGACCGTTGGGATGATTTTGAAACCTTACGTACTTTTGGTGGTATGTGTGGATACACCAAACCCAAAGAGTCTCCGTATGACTACTATGTTGCAGGACACTCTTCTACCTCTATTTCATTGGCAGTAGGTGCAGCAAAAG
Organism: Sulfurovum sp.; assembly: GCA_013139765.1. Lineage (GTDB taxonomy): Bacteria > Campylobacterota > Campylobacteria > Campylobacterales > Sulfurovaceae > Sulfurovum. Next base: position 5,610 of record WTAE01000050.1, on the reverse strand, counting down.
CGATTGCACTTAAAGGGGAAGATAGAATTCCTGTGGCTTTCATTGGTGATGGTTCTATGTCTGCGGGTATGGTCTATGAAGCCCTCAATGAACTGGGAGATAGAAAGTATCCCGTGGTGATTATTTTAAATGACAATGAAATGAGTATTGCCAAACCTATTGGTGCCATTTCTAAACTGCTTTCACAAACCATGGCAGGATCTTTTTACCAAAAGTTTAAAGGCAGAGTTGAAAAAGTGTTGGAGCATTTGCCTGAGAGTGCACACTATATGGCAAAACGTTTTGAAGAGTCTTTTAAACTCATTACCCCAGGGATTCTCTTTGAAGAGATGGGGATTGAATACATTGGTCCCGTAAATGGACATGATATTGAGTCTCTCATAGAAACGATGAACGTAGCCAAAGCACTAGGTAAACCAGTACTCATTCATGCGCAAACCACCAAAGGTAAAGGCTATGAGATTGCAGAGGGTACAAAAGAACATTGGCATGGTGTCTCTGCTTTTGACTTAAAGACAGGCGAAGCACCTAAAAAGACAGGTGCAAAAGCTGCGACTGCTATTTTCTCTGATACTTTGGTGGAAATGGCAGATGCAGATGAAAAAGTAGTAGGTGTAACTGCTGCGATGCCTACAGGCACAGGTATGTCTGCTGTGATGGAAAAATACCCTGAGCGTTTTTGGGATGTTGCCATTGCGGAACAACATGCCGTCACATCGATGGGGCCTTTGGCAAAAGAGGGTTTTAAACCTTTTTGTACTATTTACTCTACTTTTTTACAACGTGGCTTTGACCAGGTTGTGCATGACATTGCACTGATGGACTTAGGCGTTGCTTTTGCGCTAGACAGAGCAGGAATTGTCGGAGAAGATGGAGAGACCCATCAAGGGGCTTTTGACATCTCTTACCTTAGAGGTATTCCAAACATGACACTGCTCGCGCCGTACAGTGAGAGCAGTATGAAAGCATGTATGGCTTTTGCCAAAGAGTTTAACCACCCTTGTGCCTTTAGGTACCCAAGAGGGGCATTTATGGCTAAAGACAGAACTTGTCCTCCCTATGAGCTTGGAAAGTCTGTGTTACTGCAAGAGGGTGAAGATGTACTCTTTATTGGTTACGGTAACGGCGTAGGACGTGCAGAAGAAACCGCAGCATTGCTAGAGAAAAAAGTAGGTATTTTAGACTTACGTTTTGTCAAACCTTTAGATGTTGAGATGCTTGTAAAACTCTCCAAATCTTACAAAAAATGGTATGTATTTTCAGACTCTGCCAAAATGGGTGGCGTAGGTTCTGCTATTTTAGAGTGTTTGAGTGAGAACAAAATTGAAGATGTAATGTTAACTTCATTTGAGTATGATGATGCCTTTATTACCCATGGTAACACAAAATTGGTAGAAGAGTCTTTAGGAATATTACCAGAACAGTTGGCAAAAAAGGTACTGTAGGGTTGGCTTCAGCCGAACACAACAAAACCTAATGCTCTAAACCAAATGGTCGGCTAAAGCCAACCCTACGGGATTTGAAAAAGTATCTTATGAGATGTTTTTTCAAGTTCAGTGACAGTGAACAAATTTACTTTCAAGGATTAAAAATGGCTAACGAATACATTTTTACCAGCGAATCTGTTACAGAAGGTCATCCAGATAAAATGGCTGATCAAATTTCAGATGCTATTCTCGATTATATTATCGAGAGAGATCCTCAAGCCAGAGTGGCTTGTGAGACTCTAGTGAGCAACGGTTTTTGTGTTATCGCAGGAGAACTCAAAACCACAGCATATGCCCCAATGCAAGAGATTGCAAGAGGGGTGATAAAAGAGATAGGGTATACCGATGCTCTTTTTGGTTTCGACTACCGTTCTGCGGGTGTACTTAACGGAATTGGTGAACAAAGCCCAGATATTAACCAGGGTGTTGACCAAGCCTCTGGTGAAATTGGCGCAGGAGATCAAGGTCTCATGTTTGGTTATGCGTGTAAAGAGACGCCAGAACTTATGCCTTTGCCTATCTCTTTGGCACATAAGATTACGGCTAAACTAGCTGAAGTACGTAAAAATGGTACCGTACCTTTTTTACGTCCAGATGGTAAAGCACAGGTTTCTGTCAAATATGTAGATGGTAAACCTGTCTCTATTGATACCATTGTAGTTTCTACACAACACCATGACAATGTCTCTTTAGAGCAAGTACAAAAAGCAGTACTCGAAGAAGTGATTAAAGCAGTAATACCAGCAGACCTTATGCATGATGACATTACCTATCACATTAACCCAACTGGGCGTTTTGTGATTGGTGGCCCTCAAGGGGATGCAGGACTTACAGGTAGAAAAATCATTGTAGACACGTATGGGGGCTCTTGTCCTCATGGTGGAGGTGCTTTCTCAGGAAAAGACCCGACAAAAGTAGACCGTTCTGCAGCCTATGCAGCACGTTATGTGGCTAAGAACCTTGTGGCTGCTGGTGTCTGTGAAAAAGTAACACTACAAATTGCCTATGCCATTGGTGTGGCAGAACCGGTTTCGATTTATGTGGATACACACGGTACCTCTTCTGTGGATGATACAAAAATCACAGAATGTGTAGAAGCACTCTTTGACTTAACGCCAAAAGGTATTATGGAAGAGCTTGATTTACTTAGACCTATCTACAAAAAAACGGCTGCGTATGGCCATTTTGGTAGAGAAGACCCTGACTTTACTTGGGAACAAACACCAAGAATAGATGAAATTAAAAAGTACTTGAATATTTAATATAATATTCATTATCAGTACCGTTTGAATGATGCGCTGTTGGGAAATGGCGCGTTAATGTAAAAATTTGATAAATAGCTTTAAGATTAAAGATTTTTTTAACTTTTTTAGCTATAGTTTGACTAAATAAATATTAAAGGAAATAATATGGCAGTAATTATTGGTGATACTTGTATCAACTGTGCGGCATGTATTGACGAATGTCCAGTAGAAGCAATTGTAGATGAGGATGATAATCCAACAGGTGAGGAATACTACTATGTATATCCTGATAAATGTGTAGAGTGTGTAGATCACTTTGATACTCCAGCATGTGCTGAAGCTTGTCCAACTGAGGGTTGTATTACTTGGGATATGCCATTTACAGCAGATCACAAAGATCACTTTGCAGGTGGAAACTACATCGACGGTGAAGACTATGTTCTTGCTGATGCAGATGCAATTATGCCTACAAGAGATGATATTTCACTTGAAGACAGAGCAGCAAGAGTAAACGTAGTAGAAGACTAGTCTTAGACTTTTACCACCTTAAGAGACTGACATTAGTCAGTCTCTTTTCTTTTCCAAATTCCCCTAAAAAACACTTCCCCGAACTTTAATACTCTTTTAATACTAGTTTAGATACAATTCCGCCCGAATACTCTCCATCTTAGCATGTGACAGTAAATTATCGCTTAGGAATATATCATGGAACAAACATTATCAATTATGAAACCAGACGCAGTAGCTAAAAACGTTGTAGGACAAATTCTTGCAAGATTTGAAGCAGCAAACCTTAGAGTTGCAGCAACAAAGAAAACAAGACTTTCAAGAGTAGACGCAGAAGCATTTTATGCTATCCACGCTGAAAGACCTTTCTTCAAAGACTTGGTTGACTTTATGATTTCTGGTCCTGTTGTCGTAACAGTACTTGAAGGTGAAAATGCAATGCAAATTAACAGGGACCTTATGGGTGCTACAAACCCTGCTGAAGCTGAAGCTGGAACAATTAGAGCTGACTTTGCTGACAGTATTGATGCCAATGCAGTTCACGGATCTGATTCTGTTGAAAATGCAGCAGTTGAAATTAGCTTTTTCTTTGCACAAAGAGAGATTTACTAGGTCATAAACTATGGAAATAGTTTTTGATAAAATAAATTCCACAGGAAAACCCATTGACCTAAGTGTTGATGGTGTTTTACTTGAGGGAACTTTACAGAAAAGTGGTTATCATCAAGTAACTTTAGATGCAACATTAAGTGGTGACATCGATTTAACTTGTGACAGATGTGGAAAAACATATGTTTACAAGACAGACTCGAAGTTAAGACTTAAGCTAAGTGATTTGGTTTCTGAAGATAAAGATGATTTAGATATAATTGAGTTTTTAGATGGCAAAATTGATATTTTGCACATATTACAGAGCGAAATTACCTCAATTAAAAGTGATTATACTTATTGTGACGATTGTGACAATGATGATGAAGACTTTGAGATTGAATTTTAAAATAATATTAAAACAAAGGACCTACTATGGCAGTACCTAAAAGACGTGTGAGTCACACGAGAGCAGCAAAAAGAAGAACACATTACAAATTGACATTACCAATGCCTGTAAAAGATGCAGATGGAACATGGAGAATGCCTCACCACATGAACATGACAACTGGTGAGTACAAAACTACAAAAGCGTAATCGATGATACGTATCGCGATTGATGCAATGGGCGGGGACTTCGGTCCTGAGCCGATTATAGAAGGTGTTATCCAAGCACTGGATGAAAAAAAGTTCTTACCTATACTTGTAGGTGATAAAGAACAAATATTAGAATACCTCCCACAATACTACATAGATAAAGTTGAGTTTGAAGAAGCTTCTGATGTGATAGCTATGTCTGATGCAGCCACTGATGCACTTAAACGTAAAGACTCTACCATCTTTAAAGCGGTAGAATTGGTACGTGATGGGAAAGCTGACGCAGTACTTTCTGCTGGGCATTCTGGGGCTACTATGACTGCTGCAACTTTACGTATTGGGCGAATTCCTGGTATTAAAAAGCCTGCATTGGCAACATTGATGCCGAGCATTACTAAAGATAAAACTTTGGTACTAGACGTGGGATCTGTGACAGACTGTAAACCTGAAAACCTCTTTCAGTTTGGTGCTATGGGTGAAGCGTATGCGGCTAAAATTATGAAAATCAGAAGTCCTAAAGTAGGACTTTTAGCCAATGGTTCGGAAGACTCTAAAGGGAATGAGCTTACCAAAGCAACCTTCCCACTTTTAAAAGCATTAGATGGTTTTATCGGTAATGTGGAAGGTAAAGACATCTTTAACGGTAAAGTAAATGTGGTAGTCTGTGATGGATTTACAGGAAACATATTGCTTAAAACTGCTGAAGGTGCTGTATCTACCATCTTTGATTTGATGAAACAATACATTCGTAAATCACTGCCTGCAAAAGTAGGTGCTTTGATGATGAAAAAGAAAGTTTTTGGAAACATGAAAAAGCAAGTTGACAAAGACGAGTATGGTGGGGCACCACTTCTTGGTCTAAAAGGCTGTGCCATCATTTCTCATGGTGCATCAAGCCCAAAAGCCATCAAAAATGCTGTTTTTCAGGCTATCTCTTATGTAGAGTCTGATGTAAACAGTACCATTGAGAGACTTTTAGAACAAAGTAAATAACAGATACACACTATCAAGGAGCAAAGAAAGCGCTTTCTCCTAGTTACACTTCACAGAACATTTCCCCTCTTAGCAATAGCTTTAAAAATCTTTAGTATTTCATACCCTAGCCATAAAGTTAAAAAGATATAATTATTTCAAATAATATTATATATTATAAGCTTAAAGTATTAAGGGAAAAATATGAATGCAAC
>WTAE01000197.1 GCA_013139765.1 Sulfurovum sp. | reverse complement strand
TCCTCAAGTTTTGCTTCTTCTAGAGGTCTCAGTAAGTTTTTTTCTAGGAACTCAGGTTTTACTTTGCCCTCATGATAGAGCGCGATATAATACTCTGGGTCCATATAGACTTTTCCACCAAATGTCTCTTGTGCCTTAATGACACCTTCTTTAAAGTTAAGATGTTCAAAACCTTTGAGAGGATTATGGTGAATAAACGCACCTATAGGCCAATAGTGTGGTACGGTATCTTTCACCGCATTTAATTTTTCTAGTAAACTCATGAAAGTACCTCCTGAAGTCCTACAACACTGAGGACGAGTAATAGTGCAAATATAGCCAGATGTAACACTCTTTCTTTAGGTGCTACGTCAATGTAGTGCACATTGTCATTTGGTTTGCCAAAAACTGTTTTTGCCATGACTCTCATAGCAATAAGAAAGTTTCCAAAAAAGATAACAATCACAGCCAAATACCAGATTCCATTTATCTCAGATGAGAGTATGCCATTTAAAAACAATAGCGCATTTGGAAAAGGTGGATAGAGTGCTAAAGAGGTGAAGTAAATGGTTAAAATAAGTCCAGCATACGGTGTCACAAGGGTAATACCCGAGACAGATTTATAATTGGCACTTCCATAACTACGCGCATAATAGGTTCCCATAAGATAAATACCAAAAAGTGTCACAAGCAATGATATCCCATACAAGATACTCTCTTTTGTCTCAAACATAATGAGCATAGGCGCATTAAAGAAAAGGACATAGTAACTTAACTTATAGAGGTTGTTCGTCTTGTTTGCTTTGTACAGAGAAAACAGTGAAGCCACAAATGCCACAACGATGAACGGCATGGCTATCTCATGTGGAAACATACTTGATACAATCATCCCACAAATAACTAAAAATGCGGAAAGAAGAAAGATTTTCTCTTTCCCTAAACTTTTTGTCTTTTCAAAAAAGACATAGTACGGTACCCCCGCAAACAAAAACAGTAAAATAAAATCTATTAACATTCACATTCCTCTTTAAAAAATCTTGAAATATTTGACATACATATCGGATATATAGCCTTCTTTGGCCAGCATCTTATAGAATCGCCACTTTACTTTACTCGGCTCGTGCTCACCTATTGGAACGTTTACATAATGTTGTTTATACGTAAACATCCAACCCACAATCATAATAACCCCTAACATAATAAGGGACATAGTGATGGTTACGTTCAGTGTAGCAACCTCATAAAATCTAATGGCATATTCTCCATAGAGGAAATGCTCTAAGGACAGTCCTACAAACTCATAGGTAAACAAGACGAGTATAAAGGAAGAGACCAGTGCAAGAATGACTTTGGGTGAATTCACTTTGTTGACTTCAAAGAAAGACAAGAAGAGTTGTGTCCCTGTAAGCCACGCAAAGGCAAGTATCACAATGGCGGCATTAAAGTCGAAGAACTCTTCACTCATCATGAGTTTCAGCCCAACAAAAACGATGACTGGCAATACCGTAAATAACGCAATGATACGGAACATGTTTACACTGTTATATTGTGGCTTCTCTTCCCAAAAAACTTCATGTGAAAGCCGTTTTGGAATATTTGGATCTTTTCTTGCCTGATTGATAAGGCTTCCAGATTCCAAGAAGAGAGAGGCTTTAAAGATACCATGTACCATAAGGTGATAGATAGCAAGACTAAATGCACCCAGTCCTACTTCCATAATCATGTATCCCATCTGTCCCACTGTTGAGTACCCAAGAGAACGCTTGATATCAGATACACCAAGCATGAGAAGTGATGCAAAGATCGCAGTGATGAGTCCCATCACAAAAGCAACATTGAGTACGGCTGGGGTTAAAAGGAGCAAAAATGCCATTTTATTCAATAAAATACCACCAACATTAACGACACCCGCATGCATGAGTGCAGAGACAGGGGTAGGTGCTTCGGAAGTATACGGCAGCCAAAGGTGAAAAGGTATGATGGCAGATTTCATCATCGCAGCAAACAAGAATAAAAAACCAATGACATAAATCATAGGGTCATCAATAGGACCCGCTTCTGACATCTTCAGCCATATCTGACTGAGTTCGGCCAAATCAAAACTACCAAATGTCTTGTAGGTAAGGACAACAGCGATAATAAAGAGTAGGTCGGCTGCCTTGTGTGTCAGCATGGTCCAACCTCCATTTTTAATGGCAGATTTTGATTCGACATTGAAGGAGATAAGCAGATAGAGACTGATACTCATCAGTTGCCATGCAATCGTAAGAATGATCAGGTTGTTACTCATGACAAGAAGATAGATGGCGGAGAATATGAAGTTTAAGAGTATAAAAAATCTTTTATAGCCAGGTTCATCCCACATATATTTGGTAGCATACTTACGAATGACCAGACCTAAGATGGCTACATAGGGTACAAGGATGGCAGAGAGTTCGTTAAAGACAAGTAGCCCACCAAAACCATATATTTCGGTGTCATTCGTCATGACATAGTATGTTCCATAAAGTGCTAAAAGTGCAACGCCTGAAGAGAAATAAAGGCTTACTTTAGGCATTAAGATCTTTGTATTTAAAAAACCTATTAATAAAGCAATTAAAACCGGTATGAACGGAATGAATAAAACTAGTTGTTCCACTGAAAACTCCATTGTAAAAAAATCGTATAATAGTTATAAGAAATAGAACCTTAAATTATAGTTAAAGTGACCTTGTTTCTTGTGCTTACTTCAAAATAGAGAAGTAAAGTATACTATGATTTCTTTTTTTGTTTGGTTTTAAAACCAAATGAGACCTTCTGCATTAAGCAAAAAATCTTCCATTAACTAATCATAATATCAGAATTTGTAAAAGAGATACATGGGGTTACTCGTTTAATGTTTATTTAGTCACTATTTGAGCTAAAATGAAACATCTATATAGTGTATAGTGTGTCCGTTGGTTATAGACTTAGTTTACGCATGAAGTTATCAGCGATATCTCTGCTTTTTTGCTTGAAATATTCGCCGGTTGAGGGGGTATAAAGTGTGTCCACTGTGTGATGAAAAAGTGTTAGCCAGCGTGTGAAAGCATCACGGCTTAGACCTTCTATAAGCAGCAAATATATCCTTATGTATACTATACTATATATACATGTTTCATTTTAGCGCAAATAGAGACTAAATAAACATTAAAAGATCAACCCCATGTATCTCTTTTAGAAATTCTGATATTATGATTAGTTA
>WTAE01000229.1 GCA_013139765.1 Sulfurovum sp. | reverse complement strand
ACATTCCATACCCCATGTCTTTTTGTCTTTTTTAAGACACGCTGAAATTTTTTCCAATTGATGTCTCCATAGACTACATGAGACATATAGTCTTGGTAGAGTTTTGCCAGTACAAACTCTTGTGTGGCAATAGCATCTTTCTCTGTTGGTAATGCTTGGGCTGAAATATTCTTGTAGTCTAGGTATACTGTTCCATTTTTCTCTAAAGTAATATCATTTTCAATGTGTGAAAAAAGTGTCTTTGTCTGCTCGCTTAAACCTTTTTCTGTTATCCAAATAGGTTTATACTCAAGCAATTCATACATGGCTTTTAAACGTTCTTTTTTATCTTCACCTAAAAGTCGCTTGGTAAGCTTGGCATACGCTTCTTGATTCTCTTTCATCTTTGTTAAGTTCATGTCTGAAGAAGAAATCTCTTGCATAATTCTCTCATGGTCTATGTCATTAATCGCAGAAATGAGGTCTTGTTCTGACAATGCTTTCTGTATGAGTGAGAGTGCTGTATGTTTACTTTTATGGTTTTTAAGTATCTTCTCAATGACTTTAACATACAGTTTCATGACACCTATTTCAACTTTTGTTTTGTCTTCAATAGAGTCTGAGTTAAAAATATGGTTATCATCAGGCAATAAGTTTTTATACTCTGCTACTAAATCTTTGTATAAACCTTTTTTAAAGTCTTCTTGAAGTTCCACAATAAGCAATTCTGTATGATGTGACAAATAGTCTTTGTCTACCCACACAGGTTGGTAATTAATCGCTTCATAAATGGCTTTTACTTTTCCTCTAAACCCAGCAGTTTGAACGATGAGTTCTTGGTGCATTGCTTTTTGAAACTCTTGCTGTTCTTGTTTATGTAGTGCTTGATAATCTTCTACACTTGCAGACAGGAAGCTCAGTCCTAGTGCAAGGGCTAAAAGTATACTTTTAATGTTTTTCATTTTTTAATTCTCTCCCTAGTTTTATACTCTAATAATATCTATTTACTGGTTATAAATTCTTGATAAAAGTGCTTCTTTTATTTTATAGTCAATCTTAGATATAATCACTTATCACATAAAAATATAGTAACTTTATATACAACGACCAATACTAGTCTTAGGCTTTGCAGGTTAGGGTTATGGTAGCCTGTAGATATGCTCCAGAAGATGTACGCATCAAACCAGAGAAAGTGAACAATAAATCATGACTGAAAACAAAAATCTAGGTCACAAAGAACTGGTCGCAATTGCAGTGGGTGGTATGGTCGGTGGGGGTATCTTTACCATTTTGGGAATATCTGTTTCCATTGTTGGTTTCTTGGCTCCCTTTGCCATTGCTTTAGGCGGGATTATTGCACTTTTTGCTGCTTACTCTTATGTGAAGCTGGGCGTCTACTACAAAGATGAAGGGGCAACCTATGCCTTCTTTAAAAGAACCTATCCCGATTCTCACATGGCTGCTTCTTTCATAGGTTGGTATACCATTTTCGGATATATTTCAACCCTAGCACTCTACGCCTACACCTTCTCTTCTTACAGCATCAGCGGATTTGAATTTGCAAACAATGATATGGTCCGTAAAGCGGTTGCTGTCGGGATCATCTGGTTTTTTGCTTTTATTAACCTCTGGTCAGTCAAAGGTATGGGGGAAGTTGAAGACATAATGGTTTACAGTAAGCTTGTAATCCTCTTTCTTATCTCACTTGCACTCATCTATTTTGGTAAAACGGATTTTCACACCTTTACACAAACCCTTACACAAGATTTTGAAACAGGCAATAGCTTTAACATTCTCATTGTGGCCTCGATTACTTTTGTTGCGTATGAGGGATTTCAGCTGGTCATCAATGCGGTCAATGAGATGGAGGATCCTGAAAAAAACATTCCAAAAGCTATCTATACTTCAGTGATACTGGTTACCCTCATCTACTTTATTATTGCTTTGGGTTCTGTACTTGCCATACCTGTTGAAGATCTCATAAAAAACAAGGAGTATGCACTGGCGTCAGGAGCCGCAGATATTATGGGACACTGGGGACGTAACCTTGTCATCATCGGTGCGGTACTTGCAACCTCTTCTGCTATAAGTGGCACCATGTTTGGCTCTTCACGACAAATGTCACGTATCGCAGATGATGGCTACCTTCCTTCAAAACTTACAAAAAGAAAAAATCACATTCCGACTTCAGCCATATTAGCCATGTCTGTCACAGCTTCAGTTCTCATACTTGTGGGAGGATTACAGCTTATACTTGAATTTGGAAGTATCACCTTTTTGTTTGTTTCACTTTTAATGGCTATCGCCAATTTCAAGATGCGAAAACAGACCGAGTCATCTACACTCTTTACCGTCATATCCATACTTGGGTTAAGCACAGGAACCATTCTGATATTACTGTACGAGTACCAGACAAAACCAGAGCAGTTACTCTTTATTGTCGGACTCTATCTACTTTTAACACTGGGTGCTTGGAGTTATGCGAAGTTAAAAGTGAAGTCCAAAGGCTAAAACTATTTGTACTGAGCGATATCTTTAGGTTCTTTGGCATTAAACTCATAATCAAGGATCTTCATCTTTGCAGAGTGCAAGAGTACACGTTTAGACTGTGTACGGCTTCCATACTGCTCATCTCCCACTATTGGGTAACCAATGTGTGCCAAGTGTACACGAATCTGGTGTGTACGTCCTGTGGTGATTTCTATATGTACTTTAGACTTTTTACCTTGTAACTCTTCTGGTTTAACAATGGTATGTGCTTTTTTACCACGTAATGGGTCAATGAGTGAAAAAGCTTTTCCTTTTTTTACTGTAAAAATAGGCTCATTAATTTCCACTTTTTCATAAAGCACACCTTCAATCCAAGCCACATAATGTTTCTCAACCCTACGTGCTTTAAACTCTTTAATGGCTTTGTCTATAAATGCTCTGTTTTTTCCAAGCAGTAAAACACCTGAAGTGTCACGGTCAAGTCTGTGTAAAAGTTCTACACCTTCTAGCGCATCTTGTATTTCATACGAGTCAATTTGGGCAGGTTTATTCACAGCCATAATGTCTTCATCTTGGTAAAGTATCTCTAACTTCTCTGGGTACTCTACACGGAAATACGTGTCTGTATGTATATCAGCACGTGCAATTTTTACTTTTTTATCTTCTACAAACACAAGCCCTCTGTCTATGAGGTCTTTTGCTTTTTTGTTTGAAATATCTTTTTGTAGGGCCAATATCTTATATGCTTTATCTGTTGCCATTTTTTATCCGATGCTTATTTATTTGTTATTATAGCGTCTTTTGATATAACGCTTTTTATGCTCTCTACGATAGGAGAGATGTCTGTTTTATATTTTATCTTTGTAGGCTTCAATAGTCCATGCTGTAAAAGTCTTCGTGAAAGGTTAGAAGCTTCTACCACAGCAATACCCTCCACTGCTTCAAAAAGATCTTTTTGATTGAAGTAGTGTTTACCAGAAATGATTTTACAACCAAACTGTGCTGCTTCTGCCGCGTTATGCCCACCAATAGGCTCAAAAGCACCACCAAGTATGACAATGTCTGAAATGGCATATATGTTTACCAATTCACCCAGAGCATCTACTAAAATGATATCCGTATCAAAATCTTCTCTTTCTGAATATCTCTGCCAAGAATAACTTTCTTTTTTAGCCAAAGTCTCAATCATGTCAGCCACTTTGTCAAAACGTTCAGGGTGCCGTGGCACCACAATGAGTTTGGCATCTTTGTTCTCTTTTTTAAAGTTTACAAAAGCTTCTAAAATAAGTGTCTCTTCTCCCTCATGGGTACTCGCAGCACAAAGCGTTAAGACCGAAGGTTTTTCTAACACTTTAGACACACTTGGCAAGGTTGAGAGTTTAATATTTCCCGTTACCTGCACATTGTTAGCCCCTAAAG
>WTAE01000118.1 GCA_013139765.1 Sulfurovum sp. | reverse complement strand
TATGTCAATGACCACATAGTCATCATTTAAGACCTTAATGACTTCAATAGGAGAGGCATTGGCTACATCATCGATGATTTCATCTACATTAATGCTTACAGACTCTTCAACTGCCTTGTCTAAGACTGCGTAGTCAAAACGTTTGGCTTCTTTTTCCATACGTTTGTATGAACCATGGGTAATAGGATTCTTAGAAATTACACCACAGTACTCAGGCATGTTTTCGGCAAAGCGTCGGGTGCCAATGTCATTGGCTATATTGATGATGTCTTGTTTGTTCATGGTGGCCAAAGGACGTAAAATGAGTTTGTTAGTGACTTGGTCAATGAGGGCTAGGTTACGTAAGGTTTGTGAGCTTACTTGCGCTACAGACTCTCCTGTGACTAGGGCGTCTATTTCCATTTCGTTGGCTACTTTTTCAGAGGCTAAGAGCATTAGACGTTTAAGTGTGACTCCCATGTATGTTTCATGGGTAGAACGAAAGATTTCTGTTAAGACATCATCAAAAGGTACAGAGATGAACTTCACACGGTGAGATGAACCAAACTTACTCCAAAGGTAAAGAGCAACTTGTTTAACACCAATTTCATGGGCAATGCCCCCAAGGTTAAAGAAGATGAAGTGTGTTTTCATTCCACGTTTCATCGTAAGGTAGGAAGCAATGGTTGAGTCAAAACCTCCAGACATTAAAGAGAGAATATCTCCTTGTGTCCCCAAAGGGAAACCAGCAAGCCCTACATGTTTTGTGGTGATGATGTTAAGTTGGTTGTTGATAAGTTCAATGCGTAAAGTGACTTCAGGGTGGTGTAAATCTACACCATTAGAAGGGAAGGTAGCCAACATGTAGCCTCCAACAGTTTGTTCTAGTTCTGTAGATCTGAAGTCATGTTTTCCTGAGCGTTTTGCACGCACAACAAAGGTTTTACCTTCTATCTCTTTATGGCAGACTTCACCTACTTTAACTTTGATTTCATCGAGGGTTTCCATTTTGTCAAACTGTAGTGCTTCTAAGACTTGTTCAATGCCAGAAGTGTCTAAAAGAAGTTGTCTGACTTCAGTCACACAGCTAAGAGGTGTGAGAACTTCTAATTTATCTGAAAACTTTTTGACTTTGATTTCTTCATCAATACGGCCAAACATTTTTAAAAGGTTGTTGTAGAGTTGACCCACCATTTGGCGTTTGGCAGAGTTGCCTTTAACCATGATCTCTGGGAAGAGTTTGAGTATGAATTTTTGTGTTTTTGCTGTTTGATCTGTCACGTGTTTGCCTTCATAAATAGTGAAGGCATTATAGCTTAATTACGGAACTTTTTGTCACGTATGCTCATCATTTTACTATCAGGATCTACATACACATCAAAAAGATCTATCTCATCAATGAGAGAAGAGAGTTTTTTATAGCCATAGTTAATAGGTGAAAAAGAGGTGGAGTTGTTAATGTATTGACCAATACCTGCAAGGTTTGCCCATCCTTCATCATCCATAGTTTGTTCTAGTGCCGTTCTCAGTACATTGACAAGCCAAGCATCTGCACGCATTTCAGCACCTGCTTGTCTTGTGATAGCATGTAAGACTTCATGGGGCTGCATGTCGGCTTTTTGAGGGTTGTTTGACATGAGTTTTTCTGTAAAAATGAACTGTGAACACGCAGCCATAAACGGTTTAGGTGTTTTTTTCTCGCCAAAACCAAAGACTTTAATGCCTTCGGCTTGTACACGCATTACCACAGGGGTAAAGTCTGAGTCAGAGGTAGCAAAAGCAAAGGCATCAATGTCTTTGGTGTGTAGTAAGTCAATGGCATCAATGGTCATAAGAATATCCGTGGCATTTTTGTTTTTAGAATAGTCAAACTGTTGGATAGGTTTAATGGCAAACTCTAAGAGTTTGTCTTCCCAGTTTTTGAGGTTGTCTTTGGTCCAGTTTCCGTAAGCTTGACGGATGTTTACCACACCATATTTACTTAACTCATTGATGATGCCAGCAATTGAACGATGTGAAATGTTGTCACAATCTATAAAAAGTGCAATGCGGTCTTCTGATGTTTTATGTTTTGCCAAAAGTAACTCCTAAATTAAATTCCCAATTTATAAATTATAGCAAATGAACCCTCTGATTCACCTAGATGTTCACAACATCTCTAGCTTTTATCTAGACTAGGCACTCTTTTGATAGCCTAGCCTTAGCTAAGGTGAAAAAGAGTAACGACTGTTAGGTAAAAGCTAGTGATGCCCGAAGGGTGGATTTTAACTCCATTGTGAATGTCTAGGTGAAGCAGAATGTTCATACGTAAACAAAATAAACAGTGAGTAGAAATTTGTTATGTATTGATCTATAATAACGATAGACTAGGTTTAATTTAGATAAACTTCTCACAATTAAAACCCCTGAATAATCTAGAAAGTTGGAACCCACGTGCATAAACCTAACATGGCTGAGAGTCAAACACCCGAAGAATACAGCTTACACGATGTTAGGTTTACAGAACGTATAGAGTTGGCATTAGAGGGAAGTAAAACCTCTGTGTTAGATTGGGATATTGAACACAATCATATTTATATTTCTCCAAGTTGGAAAAAAATGTTAGGGTATACGGATGATGAATTGCCAAATGCCATTTCTTCTTGGGCTAAATTGGTACATAGAGAGGATCAAAAAAAGATACTTCTCACACTAAAACTACAGCAAAAACGTCAGGTCAAATATTTTGAAAATACCCACAGGTTAAAACATAAAGATGGCCATTGGGTGTGGGTGCTAGGTAGAGCGCAAATACAATATAATGAAGCAGGCAATAAAGTACGTATGATTGGTACCCATACAGACATTACAGAAGAAAAAGAGTTACAACTCAAATACCTTTATCAATCTGAAATGATTGAACAGATTAACGACTCCGTCACCACGACGGACCTTAAAGGTAAAATTGTAAGCTGGAATGCTGGTTCAGAAAGAACCTTTGGTTACACAGCTGAAGAAGTCATTGGTAAAAATATTTCACTTTTATATCCAGAAGAAGATTTACATACTTTGGAAAATTATGCCGAGGTACTTAAAACAAAAGGTATACACTCTGCCGATGTATGTTTGGTGAAAAAAGATAAAACACGGATACCAATCTCCTACTCTTTAACGTTAATGAGAAATGCCCAAGGGATACCTATTGGCATAGTGGGAATCAATAAAGATAACACGAAACGTAAAGAGGTTGAAGATGCACTTTTTGAACAAAAAGAGAAACTGCATTTTCAAGCACACCATGATGCGCTCACTGGCTTAGCAAATCGTTTGCTTTTCTCTGAAAACCTGGATGAAGCCATTGTAGAAGCAAAAGCCCAAAAAAGTGCTTTTGCACTCTTTTTTATTGACTTAGATGGATTTAAAGACATTAACGATTCTTTGGGCCATAAAGTAGGAGATGATGTTTTAAAAATAGTCTCTACAAGACTGAAAGGTGTCTTAGGCAAAAAAGACAAATTGGCACGTCTAAGTGGGGATGAGTTTACCATCATTTTAAAACATTTTTCTTCACTGAATGATGCTTCTATTTTGGCAGAAAAAGTTTTAAAGGTACTCGCTGAGCCTATGTTGGTAGATGACAATTGTTTGTACGTCTCAGGAAGCATAGGTGTGACACTTTACCCTGAACATGCCTTGAGTGCTGAAAACTTGCTCAAGTATGCAGATACCGCGATGTATGAAGCCAAAGCAGATGGACGTAATACGTACATTTTTTATAACCAAGAGATGACAGAGATAGCGTTAGCGCATATGGATATGAAAAATGCTTTACGTACGGCTATTGATAACGAAGAATTCATCATTCATTATCAGCCACAAATTAATACACTTAGTAAAAGCATGGTTGGGGTTGAAGCACTGATACGTTGGAAACATCCGACCAAAGGTATCTTCTCACCAAGTCATTTTATTACCCTCGCGGAAGAGACAGGTATGGTGGTAGAAATTGACAGATGGATGATGAAAAAAGCGATGAAACAAGTGCGTGCTTGGTATGAAGAAGGTTTGTCTCCAGGTACTTTGGCTTTAAACATTTCTATTAGACATTTAGAGAGTCCAGATTTTATTGATGAGCTTAAAGCCAATATGAAAACCTACTCTTTTGAGTCAGGCTGGCTAGAACTAGAAATCACTGAAGGTCAAATGATTAGAAAAACAGAAGAGGTCATTCAAAAACTACATGAGATAAATGACTTAGGCATCATGATCTCAATTGATGACTTTGGTACAGGGTACTCTTCTTTGTCACTCTTAAAACGTTTACCTATTCGTAGACTAAAAATTGATAAATCTTTTATCTCCGATATACCAAGAGACTCTGATGATATTGCCATTGTGGAAGCGATTATTGCTTTGGGGAAAAGTTTGAAGCTTGAACTTATTGCAGAAGGGGTGGAGACAGAAGAACAAAAAGATTTTCTTCTCTCTCATGGCTGTCATCACGTACAAGGATTTTACTACTCTGCCCCTGTGATGGCAGATATCATACGTGAGACATGGTTAGACTGTAAGGTTACAGAGTAGGTTTGTAGTATGTCATCGTACTACGACCAAACTTTTTACGTTTAAAGAGTGTGAGTTCTCCTAGAACTTCAGGCATGTCAAGGTTTGTCATGTGTTCTACAATGACCATTTCACAAACACTGGCTTCAATGCCTTCTATGAGTGCAATGGTTTTGTCATAAATGTCATCCATACCATCTCTTGTAGAGAAGGGTGGATCAAAGTAAAAATAGGTTTTCTCAGAGCTTTTTTTCACCATTTCATAGATGCTTCCAAACTTTTCAAAACTGTCCCCTAAAAAAAGGTGAGAGCGAGATGGATCCATACGTTTAACATTTCCCTCTAAACACTTAAATGCAGTACGATTGTACTCCATAAAGTAGACTTGTCCTGCGCCACGGCTTAGTGCTTCAAGGCCAATGGATCCTGAACCAGAGAATACTTCTACAAAGTTCTTGTCCATAATGTCAAACTGCAAGGTGTTAAAAAGTGATTCTTTTAAAATGCCTTT
>WTAE01000097.1 GCA_013139765.1 Sulfurovum sp. | reverse complement strand
ATACCTGCATTTTTTGCTTTACAGTTTTCTGGCAATGAAAATCTTGCTGTGGGTCTAGTCATTGGTGCAGTGGTTGCAAACCTCTATACCATTGCAGTTACGATGATAGAGAGTGCGAAAGAAAAAGCAGACTTCTAAGAGAAGTCTAGAACAAAGTAGGTACTTCTTTAAGTACTACTTGGGTATCGTAGTCTAATTAATTCTTAAGGGAAAGATTTGAGTATGATGCCTACACTTTACGGGACTTCCCCTGAAGAAAAACGACAAGAGATCAAAACATATTTCCATCACTGTTATAAACGTTATGAGTCTCTTTTTACACTTGTAAACAATGAAGAAGCATACATTAAAAAAGCAGATGCGCTTCGTCATCCTATTATTTTCTACTATGGACATACCGCTACTTTTTTCATAAACAAATTTAAACTTGCGAAAATGATTGATGCGCGTGTAGACCCTCACTTGGAGTCCATTTTTGCTGTGGGTGTAGATGAAATGTCTTGGGATGATTTAAATGAAAAACATTATGAGTGGCCAAGTCTCACGCAGACACAAACGTACCGTGACAAGGTGTATGACATTGTCAATGACGTTATAGACACCTTACCTTTAACTCTGCCTATTACTGAAACCTCACCTTGGTGGGTGATTATGATGGGTATTGAACATGAAAACATACATTTAGAAACTTCGTCCGTACTCATACGCCAATTGCCTTTTTCTTGGGTAAAGCCAAATGAAGCATGGACAGAATGTGAAAGTGATGCACCTGCACCTCAAAATGAACTGATAGAAGTCTCTTCTGCTTTGGTTACTTTGGGTAAAAGCAAAGATGCTATGCTCTTTGGCTGGGACAATGAATATGGTCATCACAGTGCAGAAATTCCTGCGTTTAAAGCTGCGAAGTATCTTACTTCCAATGCGGAGTATTTGGCGTTTGTAGAAGACGGTGGCTATACCCATGATGCCTATTGGTGTGAAGAGGGAAGGGCATGGAAGAGTTATACCAAAGCCAAAGCACCTCTCTTTTGGATAGAAAATAAAGAGGGCTATGACTTCCGTACACTGAGCCGTCAAATTGTTTTACCTCTCTCTTGGCCTGTGTTGGTAAACCACTTAGAAGCTGCAGCTTTTTGCCAATGGAAAAGTGCCATAAGTAACAGTAATATTGTATTACCTACAGAAGATGAATATGTACGTTTACGGGATGTCTCTGGCATAAAACCGTATGCGGAGTGGGGCGAAGAGGAAGAAGGCATTGCAAATATTAACCTTGAAACTTTTGCCTCTTGTGTGCCTGTAAACAGATATAAACAGGGTGACTTTTATGATGTCATCGGCAATGTTTGGCAGTGGTCACGTACACCTATTTACCCTTTTGAAGGGTTTAAAGTACATCCTATTTATGATGACTTTACAGTACCAACCTATGATGGTAAACACAATCTCATCAATGGTGGTTCATGGATAAGTTGTGGCAACCTTGCCACACAAAAAAGCCGTTATGGGTTTAGAAGACATTTTTACCAGCATGCTGGTTTTAGATATATAGAAAGTTCTTACGAGGAGAAAGTTGTGACAGATTATTATACAAAAGATGACATTATTTCACAGTATTGTCATTTTGCTTGGGGTGAAAATGCACTGGGCGTAGAAAACTACCCAGCTGCTTGTGCGAGTATCGCTTTAGAGTATATGAACGACAAACCTAAAGCCAAAGCCTTTGACATTGGCTGTGCCATTGGAAGAAGTACTTTTGAGCTTGCACGTGGCTTTGATGAAGTCATAGGGGTAGATTTTTCTGCAAGGTTCATCCAGGAAGCTGAAGTGATTAGACAAGAGGGTGTGTTACGCTATGCCATGCCAACAGAAGGTGACCTAGAAGCATTTTACGAAGTAAAACTTGAAGACTTCAACTTAGAAAAAGAGAAAGCTAAAGTCTCTTTTTGGCAAGCAGATGCGTGTAACTTAAAACCTATTTTTAAAGACTTCGATCTTATTTTTGCGGGAAATCTCATAGACAGACTCTATGATCCAAAGAAATTCTTAGATAGTATGGCTGAACGCATCAACGCGGGTGGACTACTGATTTTGGCTTCCCCTTACACCTGGCAAGAAGAGTCAACACCCAAAGAGAAGTGGATTGGTGGTTACAAACGTGATGGTGAAAATGTCACAACCCTACAAGGTTTAGAAGAGATACTTGGCAAAGACTTTAAACTAGTCGATACTAAAGATGTCCCTTTTGTCATCCAAGAAACTGCTAGAAAACACCAACATACTATTGCCCAAATGAGTATTTGGGAGAAGAAGTAGTAAAGTTCCAACTAGCCATATTTGAAAAAAAACTTTTTCAAATATGCTCTTACGTCAAAGTCTCATAACTGTTATACTACCCCTATGACAACCAAGAGAGTTAATAGTATTATTTCCTCCTCCCAACATTTCTTTTCCCTTTTTTGTTCTTGGTTGTTCATTCTTCCCCAAATACCCCACAAGAGAAACTTT
>WTAE01000212.1 GCA_013139765.1 Sulfurovum sp. | reverse complement strand
TTGTGTAGTAATGCTCTAGTTTACCTTCATAGTTTGTTCTGTATTTTTTGATTTCAATTTTAGTAAGTGTTTCACCTGTTACTAAAGCATTCATAAGAAGTGGAGATGCTTTGTCAAGTACTTTAGTGACTACGTAAGGCGCATGCACTCTTTGTCCTGATGGTTGACCTGAAAGTGGAGAATAGGGGTCGGGTGACAATGACAACTCATTCTCTGCTCCTCTTCACAACACCATAGACAGCTTGTTGAGAAATCCCCAATACTTTAGCAATCATATGCTGAGAATAGCCTTCTTCAATGGAGTCAAGTATTATCTTGTTTCTTTTTTTAACTCAGTAATATTTTTAAAGCGTTCTTGTAGATCTTCCACTTTTGGCCTATTATCAGTATTGGATGCAGCTATAAGGGAAGAGGCTTTTCTTAGTTCTTGTAACTGACCCCTATCCCCTTAAGTGTTTTAATAATGGAAGAACTCATTTTTCTGCCTTTCTTAAGTAGGAAACAAAGAATACAATAATAAATGTCAGTATGCCAATAATGATAGATGCTTTTGTATAAAATGGATAGAGATATAAACCCATAATGTTTTCTTTCTGAGATGAAAAGAGGAACTCAACAAAAATATTTACAAAAGTCCATAAAATTACGGGGATTATGATGGCTAGAAAAATAGTTATTAGGAGATGACTCTTATATTTATAAAACACAATGGTTGGGGTTACGAGTACGGAAAATAGTAAAAATGAAAAAGCAAGAGACAAGTAAAAATGATCACCAACTTCTATTGAAACAGTTGATATGTTTTCAATATTAGGAAGCATGTACTCAGTTGTAAGTTGGCCTATAGTTGATAGATTCAAAGTGACTATGATAAGGATCACTGTGCTATACATATATATCCAATATTTTTTGATCTTGTTTCCCTTTGGATAAAAATTTTGTTGACTAGACTAGTATTTTAAGGTGATAGCTGACTCCTATATAGCTAAGCATTCAATTTTTTGGGGCTCCTAGCATTTGTTGAGCCATTATTATATATTGCTCTTTCAACTTTTATAGCCAATTTCGGATTCTTTCTACCATCAACTTGTTCACCATCAATATCAATGTATCGAGCATCATTTCCTCCCCCATCCGCACTATCATTAAATAGCTTATCTCCAAGAGAGGTATTTCCTTTATATTTGCTAAAGAGGTTTGCAGGATCAACAGCTGAGTGATGTACATAATTTAGTTTAATATTCTTTCCGTCATTTTCTTTTTCATAGGCATATGCTTTCATTTTATTCGTTACCGCATGCGTATAGTATTTTTGTAAGCTAGTTGGAATAACTTCATCAAGTCCCTTAAATGGCACATTGTTTCTTATAGCTTCTCTATACATTAAATCAAGAGTTATTGTAGCTAAGTCATTACTCACTACTCTATTTGCTTTTAAATATACAGTACATATTCCATAACCTCTTTGTTGGGTGCCTTCATGAACATCTACATACCAAGAAGAAGCTAGGTTCATCCCTTTAGCCCTAAGTTCTGCTAATTTCCGTTCTCCATATAGTCGAGCATCTTTTTTTAATGATGGAATATATCCTATATACTCTTTAAGATACATACTGTGTAATTCAGTTTTTTCTTCTCCATATCCTCCACCGATATCTGAGTGTACGCCCATAAAACTATATTCAGTTCCTGCCCCTTTAATATTTGTTAAAGGGAAATTTTTACGTACTTCATCATGCGCTATCATATGAACAATTTTAGTTGCTGATTTAGATATAAAATCAAAGTTATAGGGTTCAAACAGATCCTTTTCTTTCATTCTTCCTCGTATTTGATATATTTTTTTACCTCTAGCCATGCCAAAATAAACTGCATAGGTATCCCACCCTGCATTGTTATATTTAATTAACATAGCATCTTTTTCATCATCACCTTGAGCACCATCTAAAGGGAAATTCCGTGTTTTATCTTTTCTATCACCGGAACCTGAATCTTTCATTCCGTACCATTCGTCCCTTTTAAAACCATCTGGTATATCTGATTCACTCACTAAATTTGGATACTTAGGTTTCATATTAATTGCAGTACCTGCTTTCCCAAATGAGCCAACTGTATCATAAATACCAATAAAATTAAAACGCACATCATTATATTTTAGAGCTACATTAATTACTTCTTCATAAAATGTATTTACAAAATCTCTAGCCATTGCTGCACCACGGCTGAAACCAAACACATCTATCTCACGTTTTGTAAATTTCTCAGTATCATCTTTTGCATAGGGATGTGCATCTAACTCCAGTATAAGCTCATTAATCATTTGATCAATCCTTTTTGCACCACCGCCACCGCCACCTTTATCAAATTTGCGGTCAATAGGATTGAAAAAATTCTTAATATCATTGTCGTATGTACCCACACCATTGGTATAGAGCATCTTCGCAATGGTCTGTTTACCAAACTTATCTTTAAATTCTTTGTCACTATCTATGTAAAGTTCACTGAGCTTAGCAATATTGCTCATTTTACCTTTACTACTATCAGGTTTTTTGCTATTTCCCGTCCCATCAAAAAACACACCAACTCTAAATATTCTGCAAGACATACTTAATCATTTAATCTTGGTATAGGTCGATTAGGTTTTGGCAGATAACGTAATGCTGTCCTAAGTGACCAATCTGTAATTCTACTACCACTCCGTGAATAATCTTTTTCAAAAATCGTAAAATCTATATACTTAGAGGCAATTCCAATATATCGTTCTTGTATACTTATAAACTCTGTAATAGACTTCCACTTTGGATTTAAATCAAAATCCAAACCAATCCTTGCACAAAGCTCTATCATCATATTATTTTGTGCAGAGGCATATCCAAACTTTTCAGCCTTTGACATAGCTCTACTTAACCATCTATAACGGACAGGCTTATCAATATTTTTCCAAAATCCAGGAAACTCTTTTTCTAAATTATTTTCCATATCAACAAGAAATTGTTTAGCTTTTACTTTATCAAGAAAATTTCTCTCTAATTGTGTTACAAACATTGGTTTTTTTTCTCCTTTAGAATGTGATTTACTATGATATGCTTCATATTTTCTCCACATTTCTTTTACATTTAGATCATACTCTTGTATAATTTTTGGGCTCAACTCATATAAGTCCAATCCATTTTTAAGCGGTACACTCTGCCAACTTTTATCTTGACTTTCAGGCAGACATATAAACTTCACTTCATCGCAAGGCCTACCCTCTTTAAACTTCTCAAAGTCTACATAGACTATTGGTGCTTTTTCTACTTCATCTGTCAATTCATAATGTATCTTTTTTGATTGTTCAGAATTTTTTTCACATCCTGTAAATAATAATGCAATTAGAACTAAAGATATTGTTTTCATCTATCCTCCTTCATAAGGCTATATGATTCACTATTTAACTCTTGTCCATTATATTTATATTGGGTCACACAATTATTGACGTCTAATAAATCTTCACACCAATAAGCATAAACTTTTTCAAAAAGTGTGTAAATAAGACTAGTATCTTTTTGTACTAGCACTTCGGTAAAGATATTTGGGTCATAAAAACGAAAAAAACCTTTATCGCCTTTTGGAGTATAGATATAAAAGACTTCTCTAAACTTTTCAATAATATCTGAAAAAGCTAATGGAGTAGTTACAAAAACACATCCACATTTTCCATAAGACTCTAAAAGTGATGTTGTTTCTTCCTTTCCTTTCTCAGAATCAAAATTCAATTCAACCAAAAAAGGTGCAACTTTTTCCATCTCATCTCTGAGGTTGTCCTCCCGAAAAAGCATATCATAACTGAGTACACCATCTTCCAAGTCACTCCAAAGCATTGGGTATTTAACACCATCAAATACACCATATACTTTAAAATCAAGATTATTATATTTGACTGTTGTGGGATTCAATATTTCAAATAACTTTTCAATCATTCACTTTCACCCATCACATCTTTCAGTAAACAAGCCCAACAAATAGCTTCACCTGCATTAGCAGCAGCTTCCCATGCTTCAGCTCCCCCACCAGACCCACCACTTATCGCAACATTTCCCTTAATAGTAATATTCCCTTTAAGTGTAACCCCACCATCATCTATGATGATAGTTCCACCAGCACTTTTAAAGACTATTTTCTCGGAACCATGCATTTCGTGTTTTACTGTGACGGTTTTGATGTGTTCACCTGCTTTAAGGTCAACCTTCCCATTCACAGTATGCTCAAAGTGCCCACCAACCTTTGTTGTGTGGTTTGCATAAACGTCATCCTGTCTATGATTCCCAACATAAGTAATCTGATCTTTGTCAATCTTATTAGCCTGAGTATTCTGTATATGATTACTTTGGTCATGTCCTACAGTCAGTGTTTGATCATTACCAATGGAGATTGATTCATCATTCCCAACTGATTCTGCTCTGTCATGTCCAACATCCGTACTCTCATCATTCCCAATACTTTTTGTTCTATCGTTTCCAATAGTAAAAGACTCATCATTCCCTACTACTTCTGTCTGGTCATTGTCAATGTTGATGTAGCTATTGTTTAGCGCATGAAGCTTATAATCTTTTTGAGCTCTGATGTGTACAAGTTCTTGTGCTTGTTTGTCTTCAAAGAGTAAAAGGTTGTACTCTTCGTTTGTTCCTGGCATGGATTGTGTTTTAATGTATGACTGTGTTTTTTTGTTTGGTAAGTCTTTAGGTATGTTGTTGTTTGCATTGTATAGACTTCCAATGGCTACAGGTCTATCTGGGTCACCATTTAGGAAGTTTACAATGACTTCAGTGTTTACTCTAGGAATAAACTGTGAACCCCAACCATCACCTGCTGAGAAGTTTGTAAATCTGATGTAACAGCTTGTTGGGTATTTGTTATCAAAGTGGAAGATAACTCTTATTCTTCCTTTATTGTCTACATCTATCGTATTGTTTTTACTTGGTACTGTGGTTACGTTGGAACCATCTGATACTAGTGCTGTGACACTTGAAGGGATGAGTGGTTTAGTAATGTTGTAGCTTGGGATAAAGACTGTTTGAATAGATGTGGCTTTAAACTCTGCTTCAAAGATGTATTGTTGTACATTGGTTTCTTTTTGAACATACTCATCTAAAGCATTTGGGA
>WTAE01000193.1 GCA_013139765.1 Sulfurovum sp. | reverse complement strand
TAGTAACAGTAGCTATCAAAAGAGCTAGACAAACAGCACTTATTCCTTATATCGTAGATAGAAAGAATGTTGTAGAAAACCCTTTTGAAAACGTAAGATAGTCTTAGACTATCTATCGACAGGCTTTAACAGCCTGTCATTTATAGGTCGGCTAAAGCCAACCCTACCTTCCCAATACTATAAAGCGTTTATCCGCTTCCTCTAACTCATACAAATTTACTTCATCATCAAGCATTAATTCTAATCCTGATAATTTTACCAAATCATCTACCGTATGATAGTACTGTTTAATGACTTCTTGGGACTTTTTAAAACATTCATTTTCTTTTTCAAAAAGTGTAAACTCTGCACTGTACACACCTTCTTCAAAGTCAGAGTCTACGGTTAAGAAACGTGTCTCATCATCGACTATAAAAGAACCCACTGCAACATTTTCAAAGCCATAAAGGGTGTTGATGTCACAAAGAAAAATGCCACCATCATTAAGGTGCGATTTCACACAGCTTAAAAAGGTTTTGAGCTCTTCTTTGTTTAAGTAGTTCAACATGTCAAAGACTGCTGTTATAACGTCATATTTGCCTTCTAAGTCACAAAGGTTGATACAACTAGCATCTAAGCCTTGTTCTTTGGTTTTAGACACCATTAGAGGGCTTAGGTCAATGCCTTTTACACTTGGTATGTCTAAGGCACCTTGCATTTGACGTAAGAAATCACCTGAACCACAGCCTACATCTAAAAGGGTTTCAAAATCAATAGGATTTAAAAAAAGGAGGTAGTGTGCGTAAAGGCTAGGTGCCGCTTCTTTGACACCTAGGAGATCTTCTACTTTGGCGTAGAGATCAAGAGAAGTACTGGAATTATTGTCCACGTTCGACAACGGCTTTTATCTTTTCATAGAGAGAAAGGATTTCTTCTTTTTTCGCATAAAAAGAGTTTTTATTTGATATGAGATGTGCAGAAGAATCCATAATGTCTTCTGCCACTTTTAGTCCGTTTTCTTTCATGGTTGCGCCTGTTTCAACAATATCAACAATTGCGTCAGCCAAGCCAACAAGTGGTGCCAATTCAATAGAACCATAAAGTTTAACAACTTCAACACCCACAGCTTTTTGTGCAAAGTAGTTTTTAGTGATGTTAACCATTTTAGTGGCTACTTTAATATTTGGACGTGACCAGTCAAGTTCGTCTTCATTTTTAATACCAATGGCCACTTTACATTTACCCAACTGCATGTCAAGAAGTTGAATGATATCTAACTCTTTTTCAGTAATCACATCAAGACCAACCACACCAATATCTGCTGCGCCATGTTCAACATAGGTTGGCACATCTTGGTTACGTACATTTAAAAAACGAAATTCACCCATATCTAAAATGAGTTCTCTACCCTCAAACTTAAACTCTCCACCAAAAATCTCAGCAAAGATTTCTAGTGTCTGCTCTGCTATTCTTCCTTTTGGAAGTGCTATTGTTAACATGTTAACCCTTATTTAGTACGTGTTGCATCCCTAAAAAGACCAACGTTTCATCGTAATTAGCCTCTTCGAAGAAGGTCGCTAAAAACTTCCCATCTCCACCTGTAAAGTAGAGGGTATGACCCTTTGAATGTTGGTCTATGAGTGCTTTTATAGACGCGATTATACCATAGCTTATCTGCTCTTTTGTTGTAGTCCCTAAGTGCGCTAATGAGAGTGATGTATTTAAAGGATAGTCCAAAACAGATGAAATGTTTTTATAACTTTCTTGATACGCTTTTAGACCAGGTAAAATAAAGCCCCCTTTGTAAATACCCTCTTTTACAACATCCACAGTAATGGCTGAACCAGCATCTACAAAAAGACCTGATTTATGTGAAAGTACTAAGGCTTTTCTGTCTACTCCCATGGTGTCATATTCACCTTGAATGGTGAGTAAATCTGCAATATTTTCCCAGTCGTCCATCTGTTCTAATTTCTTTTCAATCTTTGGATTCACACAGATATATTTTAAAGTTTTATGGGCGTATTTGATAAAAGCATCTTCATACGAAAGATGTTCAATAGAGGTACCGTCATAGATGTGAAAATGGGTGTTTCCGATATCTGCTAATAACAATGATTGTCCTTTTTTAAATCTCAAAATTTCATTTGCTGCGATAGCAATCGCACCCTACGTCTCGTGCCAGACTTTCCATTTGTGTTCTTCCATTAAGGATTTTGCTTTAGAACAGAGTGGTGCTTTAATGATGATGTATTTTTTCATGATTTTAGTGTCCATATAACGTTCTACTTTTTCATGTAAAGCCATCAATTCCAATGCTTCTTTTTTTAAAACACGGCTCTTCTTTTCAAGAGACATCACTAAAGCATAATAGCCTTTCATGTCCACACCCAAGTAAAGTGTTATTTTTTTACGTGAGCCAAGTTCTTTGGGAGTAATCTCTTTTAGAGACTTAAAAATAAGGTTTTTACCCTGTAAATATTCAACGATTTCTTTCATAACAATAGTGTACCTAAATTAACGCAAAGGATGATAATTCATCATCGTCTCTGCCAAATTTTGTTTTTGTATATGGGTGTAAATTTGTGTGGTCTCTAGGGATGCATGGCCTAAAAGTTCTTGTACCACACGTAGGTCTGCACCCCCAACAATGAGTGAGGTTGCAAACGAGTGTCTTAATACATGAGGAGAGATGCCCAAATACTTTTTGACTATTTTAAAAGCAGAGACACGGCTCAACTGTTCCCCTCTGTAGTTTAACCAAAGGTAAGGACTTGCCATACTTTGTTCAGACAAATACAGCTCTAGTGCTTGTGTAGCCACAGGAGCTAAAGGCACAACCCTCTCTTTTTCTCCTTTAGCAAAGCGAATCTTGAGCCAACCATCAACAATGTCAGAACGCTGCACAGAAAGTGCTTCAGAAATGCGACAACCACTGGCATAGAGAAAGAGTATAAGGGCATAGTCACGTAATCCTATGAGGTTAGAACGGTCTATGAGGTTAATGCCATCTAGTATCTCTTCATTACTCACATATTTTGGAAGATTTCTAGGTACTTTAGCCATGGGGATTTTTATTTTTTCATGTGTAAAATCATGTTTGTGACAAAAAGCAAAAAAGGCATTAATAGAAGAGAGTTTTCGGTTGAGTGTACGTTTGTTGTCAAAAGAAGCTAAAAATTCTAAAACATCTGTTGTCTCAAGTTTTGTGAGTACTTTTCCACTCTTCTCTTCAAGCTGAGAAAGGTCTCCCAGGTAAGAGGAGATAGTCTGAGTATCAAGTGCCTTGGTGACAGAGAGATACTCTTCAAATGCAATTGATAAATTAGAAATAGTAACTCCTAAAATCGACTAGTCGATTGAGCCGACTGCTGAAGTCAACACAGTGTTAACATAGTGTAGAGAGCTTTGCTCTCTACCGTCCTCATTATGGTAAACTCTTCAAAGGCAATTAATAAATCAGATTTATTATTCATAACCTAATTTAGAAAGGTCTATAAGATCACCATCTTTGTAAAGTTTAGAACCTGACATAAAGACTGCTTCAGAAACAGCACCTACATCATACACTTTAAACTTTGTCAACGCAGGGTTCAAGACAATAAGTGAACCTTGCTGGTCAAGTGCATAGACTCTACCACCAAAGGCAGATGCTCCAGCAAAGTGTGCAAATTTAAACTTCTTGCTTGCTACTTCATCTAAGTTACTATTGAGTGCAATAATTTTACCCTCTTTAGAGAAGACGTAAATACGCCCAGCGTTTATAGCCACTTCTGAAATGTTTGCTTTGTACTCCAAACGACCTGCACCACCTAGAGTAATGAGTCTTTTAGGAGACGCCGCAATCATTGTGTTTTGCATACGTCCAAGGTAAATAACATTGTTAAATATGGTTTCACTTGAGATATATACCACTTTAGCACTTGAAGTATCTGCCACGTTGATAATGACCAGTTTACCATCAAGCATTGGAAGCACAACAAGGTTTTCAATGAACATTGGGCTTGCAGCACGTGTATCAATCGCAAAAACTTTTTCTGAACGGTTTTCTATAATTTTACTTTTGCTAGAGAGTGAGTAGACACCAAAGGTATTGCTATTTAAAACATAAGCAATCATAGAACCTCTGACAGATGCAGAGACTACAGGTACATTCATCACAATGTCATTCACAGACTTACCTGTCTTTTTGTCGATGACTCTTAAGATACCCTGTGTGTTTGTTGCAAGTACATAACGGTTATTTTCATTGAGGAATCTATACCCTTCACCCAGTGTAATTTTATGTACACCAGACTTTGCAAGGTACTGACCATTTTTTAAGGTACCACCTTCACGGCTCACTTCTACAATAGAAGAACCATAAGAGTGTGAAACCGAAGATGCAGAAAAGGTGTTTGCCGGTTCAAAGTACTTCTTAGAAGAACAGCCAGAAAAAAGCAGTGCAAACAATGTAACAGCTAGTAAAGCATGCTTTTGCATTAGTTTGCCTTTAGTAAAGAGTGTTTAAGAAACTGAGTAAGTACGGCAAGTGGTGAACGCTCGTCAATCTCTTCAAGTTTGGCTTTTGCTGTTTTTGTGTCACCCGCTTGAATAGCAAGGTATGCTTCTTCAAAAAGTGCCATCTCTTTGTAAAGCACAGAATCAACGGGTTTTTTGTTTAAGACAGAAGCTGTGTATCCACTTGCATCTGCAATCACAGTGTTTTTACTTTTACTTAAAGACTCTAACGTTTTAACATCTTGTTTTTTCACAGCTTGTGCATAAGAAAAGAGTTCAAACAATGCTGGGTTATTTTCTTTAAGGATGGCAAGTGCTTGGGCATCATCTGCTTTCAGTTGCAGTGCTAAAAAAGCTTCATTGGCTGTGGCCAATTTAGTCTCATTGATAGAGTCTACCACCGCTCTTCCACCAAAGGAAAGTACAATGGCAATCAAAATACCCCAAATTTTTACTTTATGTTTTTTATACATTGTTTCTAATTTAAAAGCACTCTCAAGTACTTTTTCATCACCACTCAACTCTTTTTTTACAAAATTTACATCATCTTTAAGACTCACGTATTTCTCCTACCCGATTTAATGCATATATTATACCTTGTAGAGTTAAAATTTACCTACAACTCCACCACCGTAATACCCAAGTTACCCGGTAAACGGTAAAACTTAGAAATCTTAGGATGTGTTTTTAAATACTCACCCACCAATTTGGACAGCACACCACCACCTGTACCATGAATAATTTGCACTTCATGCAGGCCATTAACCAAAGCATCTGAGAGAAATTTATCGACTCTGTCTATCGCTTCATCTGCGTACAAACCTAAGAGTTTGATAGAGACTGAAGCCCCTGACTTTTCTACAGAGACATGGACTTTAGGTTCTCTGGCTTTGGGTTTTAACTTGATTTTGGGTTCATCCCCTCGACGTTTTAGTTGAGAGAGAGGCACACGCATCTTCAATCCGTCTACAATGATTGTTGCATCTTTTCCACGTAAGGACAGAAGCTCACCTTTATGCGAACGGTACTTCACTTTGTCACCCTCTTTGAGAGGGATTTCATCTTGTTTGGCTACTTCTTTTTGTTTTAAGTCTTTACGCTGATGTGCGACATTAAGCAAACGTCGACCTTCTGTAGACTCTTTAACCTTAAGCGCTTCACGTGCTTTTTTAGTGGCTGCATTGTAACGGTTTTCAAGTGTAGCCATGGCTTTTCTATGTTGTTCTTGGAGTTTAAACTCTTCTTCTTCAAGCTTTAACTTTTTCTTTTCTACCAAAGCCAAATCTTCATCTACTTTGGCCATTTTCATACGCATTTCACGTTCAAGTGAGGTAGACTTTTCGATGAGTTCGTTTAAGTTGTCTTTGTCTTCCCCATAAACTATTTTGGCTTTTTGCACAATAGACTCAGGTACCCCATAACGCTGTGCCGTCTCAAAAGCGTAAGACTTTCCAATGCTTCCTTGTAAAAAAGTATAAGTTGGCAGACGACGTTCTTCATCATAAAGCGCAGCAATAAGTTCTACCTCATCATCTGCAGCCATGAGAGAAGCCAAACGTTTATGGTGTGTGGTGACAATGAAGCTTATACCTTTTTTACGCAGTTCATCTAACATCACCCTAAACAGTGAGGCAGCTTCATCGGAGTCCGTTCCAAGTTCTATCTCATCCACCCCTACAATGGCATCTTCTTTAGAAAATAGTTTGGCAAACTCTTGCATACGCCCTGCAAACGTAGAAATGTCGTTTTTCACTGACTGAGGGTCATCAATCACCGCTTCTATACTTTTATAATGCCCTACTTCTGTTCGTTCTGCATCACATTTAAAAGGAAGCAAATATTTAGACATGTACACCGCAGAGAGCATGGACTTAAGTAACATCGTTTTACCCCCAGCATTCACTCCCGTCACCAACATGATTTGTTTGTTAAAATCCATCGAAATAGGTACAGGGTTTTCTAAAGCAGGATGGGCAAAATTTTCGAGTTTAATGCGTTTATGTTTAGAAGGTAAAATGAACTCATACTCTTTGGCCCTAGCAAAACTCACCCGTGCTTGGTAGTGGTCAAAACGGTCATACTCTTTATTGATATAAGCTAAAAAAAGATTCCATTTAAAAAAGGTCGCTGAAATCTCTTTACAATAACGGTAAATAATCTCTTCCTTGTTAGAGAGTAACACAGACTCTTTTTCTTTTAAGTGAGAAATACTTTGAGGTAAAATGTAGAAAAATCCACCTGGAGATCTTGCTACAACCGTAGCTTTTAATGCATTGTTAAAGCCTCCACGTACCAAAAGTGTCTCTTCTCCACCATTAAAGTGTACCTGTGTGTCTACCAAGTAGTCACGTAACTTTGAAGAGTGCGCAAGTCTATAAAGGGTGTCTTTAATTTCTACTTTGTTTTGTTTAATCGCACGTTCGAGTTTGTAGAGTTCAGGGTCACGCTCAGGGTTAATGTCACCTTCTTCTGTAAAGTACGCAATAATGTCTACTATCTCTTCAGGAATCTCAATGCCTTGTATCCACGAACGAAGAGGCTCTGTAAAGCCTACAGCAGAGAGTGTATTGAAGTAAGAGAACATTTGTACAAAAGCATAAATTTCATCGAGTGAGAGTACTGCTTGTTTTTTAATGCGTGCAAGTTCTTGGTCTAAGTTTGGTACAACAGCAGGCAGAGGAAATTGCACGGAGGAGAGTGCTGAAATGTAACGATAATGCTGGTTAATGTCTCCCATCATTGCCAAAGGTTTGTCTCTGGCTAAAAAACTTTTAAACTGCTTCACATACCCGTCAAGGTCAAGTTTTTGTATGATGGATTTTTCGTTTTTATATTGTGCTGACACTGTGACGCTACACCTCTCCACGAATTTGGTAAGTAATGTCTCCTGCACCAAAAGAGGTCACTAAGCCCTCTTCATAGCTACGTATGACAGAGCCATCTTTAATCACTTTTACGATGCAGTCTTCTTTGGTTATTGAGTCTGCCATGTAAAGGTTGTACCGTGAAAATGCCCCTTTTAAGTCAATGTCTATAGGAATTTCACCTGCTGCCCATATAGGTAAAATAATCAACTCATCTACCCCTTCAAAACACTCTACAAATGCAGTGAGGTTGTCTATCGTTCTGGTATATTTATGGGGTTGCCAAATAACATTTAAGCTTTTAAAGCCTAAAAGTTCTTTATATGCTGCTAAGGATTCCATGGTTGCTTTTATCTCTGTAGGATGGTGACCATAGTCGTCAATCACAACCATGTTTTCTTTGTTTTGAACAATGTCAAAACGTTTTTTAATGCCCTTATAGTTTAAGATATTTGCTTGAATGTCTTCCAACTGCGCACCCAGTTCTAGTGCTGCTAAAATCGCCAATGACGCATCTAAAGCAATGTGAAAACCAAAACCAAAGACATCAAAAGCACCCAAGTCACGTAAAACAAAACGCGTATGAGGCTCACCATCAATGAGTACAAACTCTACGTTTTTAATCTCTTTTGAGGGGTAGAGTTTAATGCTTTCCATGTCTAAAGAAGCTAAAAATTCATCTTCTGCATTAATGACACGCGTTTTTGCCAAAGACAGAAACTTCCTATAGGCATTGTAAAAACGCTCTTCATCATACTCATAATACTCCATATGTTCAGGCTCAACGTTGGTCACAATTGCAAGTGTAGGGTTAGAGTTTAAAAAACTTTCATCACTCTCATCTGCTTCAAATACCACTTTATTGTTAGGGAAGTTACGCACATTAGAGCCAAACTCTTTTGCAATAGCGCCTATCAGTGCATTCGTCTCAGGTAAAAGTGCTGCGAGCATTGCAGAGGTAGTACTTTTTCCATGTGCACCACCCACAGCATACACTTCTTTATGCTCCAAAATGGACACCAACGCTTCTTTTCTGGAAAGTAGTTCAATGCCTAACTCTTTGGCTTTTTGGTACTCTGTATTGGTAGGACGCACTGCAGCAGAGTAGATAACACGGTCTACACCCTCTACCGCATCTTCATGGTGAGGTATGGTGATTTTAGCAGCAAAATTTGTGGCTAAATCGTTGGTAATTTCGGTTTGTTTAATATCAGAACCTGAAATTTTATGCCCATCATTGTTTAAAAATTTTGCCAATGCTGACAGCCCTATGCCACCTATACCAATAAAGTGTATCTTTTTTTCTGTACCCATGAAGCTCTTCCCCTTATTTAAATGTTAAACGTTACTAAACTTGTGAATCTGCAAACACACGTATCTCTTCTCTGGCAACTGCCACCTCTTTTTCAAACTGTGCAAACATATCAGGAATGCTTTTTGTAAACGTTTGTATAAAAAATGCCAAGGGATCAGACTCTTCCACTTTAGACACATCAACATACTGTTCTATAAAGTCATCAAAGTTTACCTTTGCAATGGCCACTGCTGCATGAAGTAACATGGCATCTTTTAAAGAATTTTTACCTACGCTGTGAGACAAGATGAGGAAAATTTCTTTGGCACCTTTTAAGTCATTTTCACTATAACGCTGTATTCCGTGTTCATAAATGGCACGTGCCGCTGCGATGTCTTCTTCATCTTCCATGTTAAACACAGCAGTCGTAGAAAGTTTTTCAGCCAAAAGGTCAAACGCTGCATTCACGATAAAAGTAAAAATTTCATTGATCTCCTCTTCAGGCGCTTCAATAATGAGCTGTGCATCTAAAAGCTGGTAGCCTTTTGCAATGCTTTGCTCCTCTTTACATTCCACTTCGAGACGTTTTATATTGGCTAAAAACTCTTCGTCTTTTTTTAACTCTTCTACATGTATTTCTGGTGTTTCCATTAGTTTTTCTCCAAACATTTTTGTATTCTTTCTAAACATTTTCTCGTTATCTCTGATTCATACACAAGGGCTAAACGTACATAACCTTCACCTTCACCCTCACGTCCTAAAAATGAACCGGGAATGACTTTGAGGTTGTACTCTTGGTAAAGCTTTGTTGTAAATGTTATTTCATCTTCCACTTTTAGCCATATGTAAAACGTAGCTTCGGGTGCATCTAAACCTAAAACCTCTTTGGCCACTTTAAAGTTGGCTTTGTACTTTTCTCTAAATGTAGTCACATGTTCTTGGTCTGCCCAAGCCACTGCCGCTGCATGTTGCAAAGGTAGTGGTGAGGCACAGCCCACATACGTTCTGTAAACCATGTAAGCTTTAAGTATCTGCGCATCTCCAGCAATGAAGCCTGAACGTAGCCCTGGTGCAGAAGAACGTTTTGACACGGAGTTAATGACTAAAATGTTTTTAAAGTCCGTATTTCCTACTTCAATACTTGCGTTCAATAAAGAAGGCAAAGGTGCATCCAAATAAAGGTCAGCATAACACTCATCATTCAGCAATACAAAATTGTATTGTAATGCAAGTTCCACCCATTTTTTCAAATCTTCCATGCCCATAACTGAGCTTGTTGGATTGTTCGGTGAGTTGAGTATGACAAAGTCTGCTTTTGCAAGGGCTACTTCATCTACTTGTGGTTGGAAGTTATTGGCCTCATTTAAATTCAAGTAAATGACTTCCGCTCTACATGCTTTAGCTGCACCTTCATAAATCTGATAAAAAGGGTTAGGAAAAACCATCACAGGATCTGTGACATCATGCAGGAGAAATTGTGGGAAGTTAAATAGCA
This sequence comes from Sulfurovum sp., assembly GCA_013139765.1. Classification (GTDB taxonomy): domain Bacteria; phylum Campylobacterota; class Campylobacteria; order Campylobacterales; family Sulfurovaceae; genus Sulfurovum. The sequence continues at coordinate 1,563 of WTAE01000193.1, read as the reverse complement.
CTTCACGTGTACCAAAGGTAGGAATGATTTGTGCATTGTCTAAGTCAAGGTTAAAACGCTCTTTATTGTACTTGAGCATGGCTTCTCGCAACACTGGTTCCCCTGATGTTTTAGGGTATTTGTTTAAGAGTGGTGCATGTGTATTGAGTGCATCTAAAATGAATTGTGGCGTAGAAAACTGTGGTTCTCCTATGGTTAAAGAGAGAGGTGTAAAATTACTGTTGGGTCTTATGTCTTTCAGTAATGTATTTAATTTTTCAAAAGGGTATGTTTCGAAGTTCATATTTGCCCTATTTTTTTAAAGTATTATAGCAAAGATGGGGTAAAGGGTCGCATAGAGAAAAACCTCTTCTCATACATTTCAACTACTTTTCATAACAGCCTTTAAAACGTGTGTTTCACCTACCTCTACTGTACGTGCATCTTCTCTAATGTTTCCTGTTTCCAAACAAAGCATATTTCTATATCCCTCATCATGCATATCTGCCATCTGTTTTGCTTTTTCTACCCATGGGTTCCAAACCACAAGTGAGTTTGAACCTTCCGATCTTAAGACTATGTTTCTATGTGTATCTTGTAGTATCACATCTTTAGCACTCTTAGAGTAAATTCTATCTACCTCTTCCTCTATAGTGAGGTCTTCTTTTTGGATATACGTTTTATCCTCTAAACTATCAAAATATGCACAGCCTTTTAAACCCTCTACTACGACGTTATCGACATCAGAAATGTTGAAATACGTATGTAAAGCCAAAGAGATTTCAAAGGGTTTGGTATCGGTATTTGTAATGCTTAATGTCATCGTGAGTTCAGAGCCAACAAGCACATCCAAACGGACATCAAAGTCATAAGGCCAAAGTGCTTTAGTCTCTGGCGTAGGTAAAAGTTGTAATTGTACCTCTGTTGTATCCTTATCTATCTCTTCTGTCTTAGAAAGAGACCACAGAGAAGTGCGGGCAAATCCATGTTGTGGAAGTATGGTATCTGTTTTATGTTTGCCAAACCATGGAAAACAAAGTGGTATGCCACCGCGAATTGCTTTGCCTTCTTCAAAAAAGGCCTCTTCGCTTAGCCACAACAAAGGATCATTATCCTTGGTTTTGTAGTGAAAAACATGTGCGCCCTGCAATGCTATTTTAGCTTCTGCACAAGCATTTGTGATTTCTATATATTGAAACCCATTATGCAAGGCTTTATGCCTAATCAAAACGCTATCCTTTGATTTAAAAGTATGTCCTGCATCTGTTATATTTTTGTTAAAAATGCTTTAGGATTGAGTCTGGTCTTCACTTGTTTTAAAACCACTCTTGCTTTTTTCTCATCTGAGTAAGGCCCTACCAAAACTTTATAGACAGAGTCTTTTGCTAAGGTATAGGGCAGACTTGCCTTTTTAATTTGATTTAAGTAGGCTTTACTGGGTTTCTTTGAAAATGAGTCTACTTGCACATAATACGTGTTTTTAGATTGCACACTTGTGCTTGCACGTTTTGTACCTTGTCTTTTCTTTGTAGGTTTTGCAGACGTTTGTACCAGCCATTTAAGTATCTCATTTTGTAGTTTTGC
>WTAE01000101.1 GCA_013139765.1 Sulfurovum sp. | reverse complement strand
TTTTTACAGACTTTACGTGATGATGGTATAGAAACACCTGCCATTTTTATTACTTCATTAAATTCTGTAGAAGATGTTACCCGTGGGTTTAACATAGGATGTGATGATTATATACGTAAACCTTTTGAACTCAAAGAGTTGTCGGTACGTGTTGAGTCTTTGTTAAAACGCCGTTATGGTACCTATAGTGAAAAAGTTGATTTGGGTAAGGGACTTTTCTTTGATGTGAAAGAAAATTATTTAACACAAAACAATAAAAAAGTACCCCTCAAAAATAAAGAAGCCAAATTGTTATCTCTTTTTCTAGAATACCCCAATAAGTTACTTACTTATGATAAAATATTTGAACGTTTATGGGAATATGAGGAAGTGCCAAGTGCAGGTAGCTTAAGGGCATATATTCAAACAATACGTTCTTACTTAGGTAAAGAAAATATTGAAACGATTAAAAACATAGGATATCGATTTGCTAAAAAGTGAAAAAAAGAGTCTCGTACGTTTTTTACTCATCTACTTAGGCTCTACTTTTTTACTTTTTTCTATTACTGCGTGGGTATTTTATACTTCCCAACACCATCACCTCTTAGATGAACAAAGAGATGGTATGAAGTTGGATGCAGCAAAAATCATTGGGGACTTAAGAAAACTACATGGCAGTTATGAAAAAACACTGCAGTACCCCGTCTTACCTTTAGTAGATTCTTCCATTTATGATGTTGATAAAAATTATATTTTTGGTACAGGTTCTGAGCGAATATTTATGTCCGCAAAAGAGACGATGTATTATGAAAAAAAACTCTATTACCTCTCTGAAGTTCAGCCTTATTATCTGGGTGCAGCTTATTTACTTTTGAGTAAAGAGTTAAATGAAGTACCGATTCAAAACTTACAAAGAAATGTCTTACAATTTATCTTAGCATCAGGCATAATTTTTGCACTTTTAGGACTCTTCTTAGGGAGACTTTTTATTGCCCCTATGCGGGAGTCTATGGAAAGAATGAACAGATTTATTCAAGACACTACCCATGAATTAAACACACCTATTAGTACGATACTAACAAACATTGAAATGCTGGAAACCTTTGGTAGCTGTGGAAAAAATGCTGAGTTAGATCGTATCGAAATTGCTTCTAAGACACTCAGTCGTATTTATGCTGATTTGACGTATCTAAATTTAAACCACCAACATTGCCAAATGCTTGAGACAGTGAATGTTTCTACTTTTATAAAAGAGAGAATGCATTACTTCAATAGTATGGCTATGAATAAACAACTCAAAATTGAGATGGATATAGAAGAAAATGTTATTTTGGAAATAGACAAAAATGATTTGACACGTCTGATAGACAATCTCATTAGCAATGCCATAAAATACAATAAAAAAGAGGGATCGATAACGCTCAGACTTAGGAATAGCTATCTTTGTGTACAAGATACAGGCATAGGCATACGAAAACAAGACTTAGATAGCATTGTATGCCGTTTTAGACGTGCCAATGACAGTGAGGGTGGCTTTGGTATAGGGTTGGACATTGTGAGCCAGATTGTCGAAAGTTATGCGTTTACACTTACGATTGAATCGGAAGAAAGAAAAGGTACAAAGGTTGTTGTTAAATGGTAAAAATAATATTGATAAGCATGTTGGTTTATGTAGGACTTTTTGCTGAAGACACTCTGACAAAAGAAGAAGCTTTAGAAAAGAATTGCTTGGCCTGTCATAAAAAAGAACAAATCCCAAATACTTTGGTATATAGACGTTATCTTGTGAAGTACAGTACCCATGATACGATGAAACAAGCCATAGTAAAGTATTTGAAAAATCCACAACAAGAACACTCTGTCATGCCTCCACCATTTTTCTTAAAATTCGCTATGAAAAAAACATGGGAGATGGATGACAAGACTTTGGACGAAAATACAGAAGCTTTTTTAGAGAAGTTTGACATGAAAAAGAAGCTTATTTTGTCCAAATAAGATTAGAATTCATTTTGCGTTGATAAGAATATGTTATTATATTTATATTATAGAGGGAGAGGGGAGAGAGTAAACATGAAGCGTATTTTGTATCTATTTTTATTTACTGTTCCTTTGTTCAGCAGCACGTTAAATGGGCTGATTGACTATGCCATACAACACAGTACTGTGGTCAAGAAGAGTCAAATGGAACTTGAATTGGCAAAGCAAAAGTCCGTAGAAAGTAAGGCTACTAACTTGGGAAGCATAGACCTTGTAGGGAGTTATACGCACTTTAATCTTCCTCGTACCTTGATACCTCTCACACCATCGACCATTCTCTCTGATCCTCAAGCAGTAGCCAGTACACAAAACTTATGTTCTACTGGTGTGATGTATTCTGTGTCACTCTTTAGTGGTTTTGCGCAAACAAGACAGATAGAAATGGATGACATTGCGACACAACTCACCCAAAGTAAATTGGCATTAAGCAAAGAACAACTGGTGTTTAATGTGGCTTCTTTGTATCTTTCTATTTTGGCACTTGAAGAGATGTCTAAGGCTCAGAAAAACCATGTAGCTGCCTTAAGAAAACTTAAAAATATTATTGACAGTGAAGTGAAATTTGGTAAAAAAGCAGAGATTGATTCACTTAAAGCAGAAAATGATCTTTATAAAAACATTGCTTATTTTGAGGTACTCCAAGCCAATATTGCAATCACAAAAGCTTCGTTGAGTAGCTTGGTTGGCATAGATGAAATACGCTCACTGAAGCCTATAAAGGTTGTGGTTAAAAAACCACAATATTCTATTTCAACGTTATTGAACAAGGCCAGTACGCTAGACAAGATTATGATTTCTGATCTTCATGTGCGAAAGACAAGTAAAGGCATAGAAAAAAGTGAAGCAAGCAGACTTCCTCAAGTATTACTTTCTAGTTATTATGGATACAACTATGGTAAAAATGATGACAGTAACTTTTACAGTGGTGACTTTGAAAGTGAAAAAAATTGGCAGATTGGTGTCACTGCAAAGTGGAATTTATATGATTTTGGGAAAAGTGATGCCAGCAGACAACAAGCAAAGATAGCACATTTACAGGCAAGTGTTGATAAAGAGCAGAGTATGCTTGAGCTTCGTAAATCTTTGATTGAAGCCTATGAAAAAATGAAACAGGAATATGCGAACTATAGAAGTAACATGAAGCAGAGATCTGTGGCTAAAAAGAGTGAGGCCATTGAAAAGCTTCGTTACCAAAGTGGTGTATCTACCATTAATGACCTTTTGTATGCGAAAAGTCAGACACATTTGGCAGCTGCAAAATTGATAGAGAGTAAGTACAACTATCAAAAAGGAAAATTTTATATGAATTACTTATTGGAAAATGGATACGAAAGCAATGAATGAGAAAGATACGAATATGAAACAGATGAATAAGAAAAAAATAATTGGGATTGGGCTGATTGTGGCAGTGTTGCTTGCAGGTATCATTCTTGTAGTAAGCAGAAAATCTGATATTTCAAATGCCGCTACGCCTCATTCTGGGCTCAAACGTGTAGTAGTAACAGAGGCTAAAAAAGGGTTAATGCAAAATAAAGTACCGTATGTTGCAACGGTATTGGCAGATAAAAGCATAAGTCTTAGTACCAAACTGGCTGGATATGTGGAAAAAGTCTATGTTGAAGAGTCACAGAAGGTAAAAAAAGGTGATGTACTTGTTTCTATTGATGCGATAGAATTAAATTCAAGCATTACCGCTTTGAAAGCAACTTTAACTGCACAGGCACATGATTTGGCTTTGGCAAAAAGTATTTATAGAAGAAATGTGAAGCTTTTTAAAATTGGGGGTTTATCCAAAGAAAACCTAGAGAGTTCAAAAGTAGCCTTTCAATCTAAATCATCCAATATGGAAAACACAAAACAAAAAATAGTACAACTTCAGCATCAAAGCTCATACCTTACGATTTTAGCCCCTTTTGATGGAGAAATAGACCGTATATTTTTACATGAAGGGGATTTAGCAGTCGCAGCTAAACCTATACTGAGCATGAGTAGTGGAGACAAGAAATTACTTTTCTCTTATGCCGCAAGTGATGATGTCATTCAAAAAGGACAAGATGTCTTTGCTAAAGGTGAAAAGATAGGTAACATTAAGTCTATTTATACCGTTTTAAAAAATGGATTATTGACTGCGGAAGTAGCCTTAACTTCTAAACTTGCCTTACCTGATGGGAGTAGTATAAACATTCAAGTCTTAACCGCAGAAAAAAAAGGATGTATACTCCCTAGCAATACGGTGATACATAAAAAAGAGGGCATTTTCCTCATGACATATCGTGAAGGAAAGTTTCATCCTTTAAAAGTGAATGTCGAGATGAAAAATGCGCAGCACATACTTGTGTCTCCTTGTCCTAAGGACCCTGTTGCTAGAGCCAGCGAAGTAAAATTGGCCCAATTACCTGCTTATGAAAATATTGAACCCATCAAACCTATAGAAGCTAGCAATGAGTAAGTTGCCTCGCTCCTGGGTAGAAAGAATTTTAAGTAAACCCCATGTGATAGTTGCTTTTCTTGTACTCTTTGTTTTAACAGGGCTGGTGGGGTATGGAAAAATGCATCGTAACCTTTTTCCTAATTCTAACTACCCAGAAGTGGCGTTGGTGATTGTGCAGCCTGGTGCTTCTGCAAAAGCGATGGCCAGTAATATTGCTGTACCCATTGAAGAAGAGCTGTATGCCCTTGATGAAATACGCCGTGCCTACTCCAGCACCATTGATGAAGTGACTGTCATCCGTGCAGAGTTTGGCTATAGTAAAAACATTGATACTGCTGTCAATGATGTGAACAATGCACTTTCTAAAATTCGGTCAAAACTTCCTAAAGATATTCATGAGCCTCAAATTATTAAAATTACAGAAGCCACCGCTCCGGTTTTAGTTTTGGCACTCTCTGCTAAAAAAGATACAGCACTCTCTTTAGCAGATATACGTGACTTGGCCAGTGCTGAGATAAAACACAAACTGTTGAAAACCAAAGGTGTTGCCAATGTGGATATTTTTGGTGGGTATAAAAAAGAGTTACAGATTGTGGTTGATAAAGTTAAACTAGATAGTTATCATCTCTCTTTGGCTGACATTATTGCAACCGTACAAAAAAACAATAATGATTACGCGATTGGTTTTGTAAGCAATACAGAGCAGCGTTATTTGCTGACATCACAAGGGAACAGAACACAGGTTGAGACACTGAAGTCTTTGATGTTAAGTCCCGAGATAAAACTTTCAGATGTGGCAGAAGTGTATTTTGGTCATTATGAAAACACAGCGAGTTATTATGGTAATACTAAAGCGGCTATTGCGCTGTCCATACAACGTTCTGTCTCTGAAGATGTGATCCAGACGATTGACAATGTCGAACATGTGATTGATACGTTAAAAGAGAAATATCCAAATATTAACTTTGAAGTGAGTGATACACAAAAAGAGACCATTGTGCAGAGTACAACAAATATGTTTGAGTCTTTACGTGATGCCATTATTATGTCTACGCTGATTGTTTTTCTATTTTTAGCAAGCTTCCGTCAAATCTTGATTGTCCTTGCAACCATACCTTTGGTGTATGCTTCAACGATTGCACTCATGTACCTCTTTGGTATCGATTTTAATGTCATTACCCTTACGGCCATTATTTTAGCCCTAGGACTCTTGCTCGATGATGCCGTGGTGGTAATGGAAAATATCGAGAGGCATTACAGGGAGTTAGATAAAAAGATACAACAAGCAGTCTTTGATGGTACAAAAGAAATTATGTTTGCCGATTTTTCAGGGACCTTAACAACCATGATTGCCCTTTCTCCGATGCTTTTTGTAGGGGGTTACCCCCAAACAATCTTTGCACCACTTGTACAAACACTGTTATTGGCATTGGCAGCATCTTATGTTATTTCTATTGTTGCTGTGCCTTTGTTATCTCTTTATATTTTGTCTATAGAAAACCCCTTATTGTTGAGAGTTGAAAATGCTTTTCATACCCGAATTGCACGTATAAACGATAGTATACAAGGCTTTTTCTCTATGATTGTATCGCGTATCACTGCATCCAAACGTTTAGGTTTTATTGCCATGGCAATCTTAGTAGGGCTTTTTCTCATTTCGGTTAAGATTGTGATGCCTGTGGTGGGACAAGAACTCATGCCACCTATGGATACAGGTGGGGTAAATATTAAAATTACCACAGATTCAAACCTTCCTATAGAAAAAAGTGAAAAGATAATGCGCGCGGTTAATACAATCATTGAAAAACATGGTGAACTCTTACGTGTTTCGGGAAGCATAGGCTCAGAAGCAGGCGTGCTAAGTATTGGAGCAGGAGCGGGGATTGACCATCTTTTCATTGTGGCTACCTATGTGGACAGATATAAGAGGAAAGAGGATATTTGGGAAATTTCCAAAGCACTGCGTGAAGAAATAAGTCAAATTCCTCATGTCAAATATGCCGATATTGCACCAGCAGGGTCAACAGCAATGTCAAGTATCCGTGCGAGTGTTGATGCGATGTTAAGTGCTTCAGATTTAAAGATATTGCAAGAGGCAGGCAAAGTGGTTGAAGGGGCCCTAAAAGAGACACAAGGTATTGTTTCTACCTCTATGAGTTGGGACAGTGATAAAGTGGTCTATAACCTTGATGTGAACGAAGCAGAGGCAATGTCTTATGGTCTTAAACGTTCCGATATTGTGGCACAGCTACAATTTATTTTAAGAGGACAGGCGGTTTCAACTTTTCTAAAAGACAACAGTATGGATTATACAGTACGTGTCTGGTTACCAGAAAATCAAATAGACAGTTTTGAGACCCTTTCACGTATCATGATTGATACCCCAAGCGGTAAGATTCCTCTCAATAAAATTGCTAGATTAAATTTTACAAAAGAAGCCAGTAGTATTACGAGAGAAGGTTTAAATTACACCCTTGAAGTCTATGGGAATAGAGAAAAAGGGGCCATTTCTCACATTATGGAAAGTTTTGAAAAACACTTGTCTCAGATTACACTTCCTCAGGATGTGACGCTAGAACAAATAGGGGACGTCAAACAGTTTAAAGCTGCAGCTGGAAGAATGGTTGGTGCCATTGGTATCGCTGTGGTACTTATCTTTTTTACACTTGTGCTTATGTTTTCCAATGTGAAAATCTCACTGATGATTCTTTTTTCCATTCCCTTAACAGTGATTGGTGCCTCTTGGACAATGTTAGCCATGGGCTATCATGTCTCTATGCCTGCAATGATGGGCTTTATGCTCTTGTCCGGGGTTATTGTTAATAATGCTATTTTACTGATTCACTTTGCTTTGGAGCAGATGCGAGAAGGGTTAAATAAAAAAGATGCCATCTTAGAATCTATCCGAATTCGTACGAGACCTGTGTTGATGACAGCCTTCGCAGTTTCTGTAGGTATGCTTCCTGTAGCACAGGGTGCAGCCATAGGCTTGGAAAGACTGGCACCCTTAGGTGCTGTGGCCATTGGTGGACTCATTGTGGGTACGTTTATGACTTTGGTGTTTATTCCTATTGTATTTATTTGGACGGTAAATGAAGATAAAGTGAAATAACCTGAATTCACATTGGGTTGATTTTGAAAATGTATACTCAATATATAGGAATCTATAACTTGTAGTTAGCGCTATATAGATGTAGCTTCTCCCATTAAGGAGTATAACATGACATTAAAACATTTTGCGTACATACTTACAGTATTTTCTTTACTTGGCTGTGGAAGCAGTGACAGCACGGATGTAGGGACGGCTCTGACTAGCTCTGACACTACAAATGAAACAATTGTGAATACAAACGATGAAACTGTAACTTTACCTGCGAATGTTGAAGAAGCTATTGCGGCACCATTATCAACCTTAACACAAGATCTTCAAGACTCTATTACGTATATGTATAGTGAAGAGGGTTTGGCACATGATTTGTATTTGAATATTTATGAATTTCAAGCGCTCAATCAATTAAAAAACATTGCAACAAAATCAGAAGTAAAACATATTGCTGCAGTCAATCAAATTGCTCAAAAATATGACCTTAATATCACAAAATATCCCGATACAGATAAACCATATAGTACCAATGACTTAGAAAGATACGGCAGTGGTGAATACCCTGTAGAACCTATTCAGGAACTTTATAATATACTTTATGACAAAGGGATACTCTCAGCACGAGATGCACTAGAAGTGGGATGTTTGGTAGAAGTGGTTGATATTGATGACCTTGATGAATACATCGAACAGGCTGAAGACGCAAACGCTTCTGATGTTCTGGAAGTATTTAACTTTTTACGTGAAGGAAGTTACGCACATTACTGGACCTTTGATGAAGCACTTAAAAACATGAACGTAACGGATGGTTGTTGTTCTTTGGACGACTTTGGAGAACATGACCTTTGTCATCCAGAATATCCAATAAAATAATAAGGAAAAAATAATAATGATAAAAAAAACTCTAGTGCTTATGGCACTTGGCAGCACAATGATGCTTGCCACATCCCCTGAAACACTGATCAAAACAAACTGTGCAGCCTGTCACATGTTAACTACACCCACAGCTGATATGATACCAACCTTGAAAGCACCGGCTATGGATGCGGTGATGTTCCATATTAATTTAGCGATTAGTGACAAAAAGGAAGTGAAAGCTTTTATTGTTGATTATGCGATGAATCCTAAAATAAAGAAGTCTGTTTGTGAGTCCAATAAAGTGACAGGATTTGGTGTCATGCCTTCACTTAAAGGTAAAATATCAGATGCAGACCTTTCTACGGTTGCAGACTATATGATGGAAAACTTTCCAACTCCAGCGTTTGTTAAAATGATTACTGAGATGCAAACCAATGGAAAGATGAATGCTTTACTTAATTCACCATTTCTCATCAATCAAACAGCACTGCCACATATGACGAAAGTACTCATAGAAAACTGGGAGAAGGGTACACTAGCTCTGACTGCAGAACAGAAAGAGAAACTCCTTGTGGTACGTAAAGAGACCATGACTGCGGTGAAGCAAATCAAAGGCAAGGTTAAAGTCTTAGAAGCAGAGATTATCACTCTCTTGATAGATGCGGAAGAGAGTAAAGAGATGGATGTTAAAGTGGATGCACTGGCAAAATTAAAAGCAGAAGCAACCAAAGCACATTTAAAATGTATTGCCCAAACGGTTGAAATTTTGGACGATGAGCAAATGGAACTTCTTTTCCCATTTTTTGATTCTTGAGAACAGACATCTCATCCTAACATTGCTTTAAAACTATCTCATTCAATTTAGCTATCCACACACCTTTTGTGTGGGTACCTGCATCATCTTCCCTTTGCATGATACATTTTCAGTACACATTACATACATAAATAGAGAGTATACTGAACAATAATATACAATCAAAATAAAAGGATTGATTATGTATAAAAAAATTTTAAAACTCATGTTATTCTCTCTTTTACTCCTCAGCACTTTCACCATTGAAATACAAGCAAACGCATATACACAAATGCGACAGATAGATCGTAAGATTTATGTGGCTGCCACACAACAACGTATGTTAGAAAAACGTTTACGTGGGGAAGAAAGAAAATTCTTTAATCGTTCACGTGTTCGAGCGTATAAAAAAACCATTCGAAAAATTCATCGTGAAGAGTTGCAGTATAGAGCAGAGAAAAGAAAAATTCAGAGAAAGATTAGAACGATTGAAGCACGAGAAGATGCACAGGTTGCAAATTTAGCCTCCATCCCTGGTGACATTCATATCAAAGTGAGTAGATACAGTCAAACAATGAGAGTGTATAAAGGTAAAAAACTCATTTATACTTGGCTGGTATCTACTGGAAAAAAAGGTTATACTACCCCAATGGGTAACTATAAACCTTACTATACTGTGAAAATGCATTATTCTAGAAAATGGAATATGTCACCAATGCCGTATTCTGTCTTTTACTACAAAGGCTATGCTATCCATGGCACAAACTACGCCAGCCGTTTAGGTTCACGTGCCTCTCATGGTTGTATACGTCTCAGTACGAGGAATGCTAGAAAAGTCTATAATCTTGCGAAGAGATTTGGGTATAGAAGAATGCATATACAAGTGACTTAGGCTTTTAATCAAGTCTTGTATCGCTAAGTATTTTCCCAACATGAGATGTTGGGAAGTAGAAATCTTTTAGTAATTATTGTTTGGTTTTACATGAGGCAGAGCACGAATGGCCGCTTTAATGTGAGCAGGTGTTTTACTCGTCTCTTTGTAGCCCGCTTTGAGTAAGTCATAATATGCAAATGGCATAAAGTGTTCTCTTGTAACTACAACTTTTGTTTTATTAGCTTTCGCCCAGTTAAACATTGACGATGCACCTTTGGCACCTACATGAATACATCCATGAGACATTGCAGCATCATTACCCATGTGAATGGCATGTCCTTGTGGGGTAAACCAAAGAGAAAAGTCCATATTATTGATACCTGAAGCTTCAGGGTAAGTCTTTGACATATAAAAACGTTCTTTTCTAAAGATGTTAAAAATACCAGATGGCGTTTCATGTCCTTTTGCCCCTGAAGAGATGATTGCAGCCCACCAAATGACACCATCACTGTCTATAGCATACGCAGCACCATCAGCACCTCTTTCTCTGAGTGAAGCAACAATATAGTTTTGTCCCGCAAGATCGACAATTTTCTCTGTGCCATCACTTTGTTTGACCGCAAATTTAGATTTGCTTAGTGGCAAGACTGTACTCGCTGGATTTCCCGCTGATAAGTATTGAAGACTCAATACTAGTGTAAATAGAAGTGTTAAACTTTTGCTCATTTTTTCCCTTTGTGTTTAATGATATATTATATTATATAAAAGGTTATTTATGATTAATATATCTATGATTGGTTATAATTTGGTATTAACATTAAAGGGAAATAATGAAAACAACAATGAAGATAGTAATGATGGCCTCGGTAGCAAGTTTATTTGTAGGATGTACAAGTGCTGAACCACGTCTTTCACATACACCAAACTTTAAAGCAGGACAAGCAGATGGCTGTAACACAGCACAAGGTGCTTACACAAAAAATTCAGAATCATTTCAAACAGACAAAGAGTATCAAGACGGTTGGTTTTATGGACGTAAACATTGTAATCCTTCAAATTAAGGTTTAAAAATACTTAAATATTATTAGGGTAATTTATGATTTATATCACTTTAAGTAATTATTGTTATACTATTACTAAAAAATTGGAGTATGTTATGAACGTAAATAAAATTAGAAAAGCCTGTAGACCCATAAGAATTATTTTGGGTTCATCCCTTATTGGGTATGGTCTATCTTCTGGCAATGTCTGGTTCTATCTTGGTGCTCTTCCACTGATAGCAGGATTGGCAAACTTCTGTCCACTCTGTATTATTACGAAAAAGTGTGACCTTCCAGCAAAATAGTCGCCAGACATAAGAGATATCTCGATATCTCTATTTAATACCTTTTTACAGATATTAAAGTATAATTCCTACTTAAGAACATCATAAAAGGTATCAAATGGATAAGCTTACCCAGTATTTAAATGATTATCCACATGATGAACTACACCCCTCCGAAATAGCCAAACTTTTAAAAGACTTAGATGACATAAGTTTTAATGCCGCGGTGAAGATGATTCCACAAGAACTCATTGGAGATGTGGCACTTGAACTTCCTGACAGATATTTTGAAGATGTTGTAGAGTCCTTTACCGTAGAAGAACTTGCAGTGGCCGTAGCCGAACTTGAGTCTGATGACCAAACAGACTTCATGCAAGAGCTTGAAGAGGTGAATGAACAAGTAGCTCAAGATGTCTTTGAACAACTTCACCAAGATGACCAAGCAGACATTCTCCAACTTAAACAGTATGATGAAGACATCGCGGGTGCGTATATGCAAACCGAAGTTTACACAGCTGAACTCGATAAAAATGTACATGATGTTATACGTGGTTTTTCCGAATTACGTAGACGTGGTGAACTGGAAAATATCCAATATCTTTTTGTGACAGATCACAATAAAGTATTGAAGTATGGTATCGGTTTAGACAATCTCTTGGTGTTTGATTTTGAAAAAACATTGAGAGAAAATATTGAAGAGTGTACGGAAAACTTTAAACCTGTTTTTGCGGTCGATACAGATGATATTGATGATGTGGTTAAAAAGTTTCAAGAGTATGACCTTTCTGCTTTGCCTATTGTCTCTCATGATGGGAGTCTTTTAGGGCGTATTACTTCGGATGACATTTATGACATTATCTCTGAACTAGCTACCGACCAGATGTACCACCTTGCTGGGGTAAATGATGATGCAGAAGAAGATGATGATATTTTTAAAGCAGGAAAGGCACGTGCGGTATGGCTTGGTGTTAACTTAGTCACAGCTATTTGTGCTTCTTTGGTCATTGGACTGTTTGAAGAGACTTTACAAAGCATTGTGGCACTGGCCATTCTTATGCCTATTGTGGCTTCTATGGGAGGCAATGCAGGGACGCAATCACTCACGGTTGTTGTACGTCAAATTGCCTTAGGTGACATTGCAAAACATGATGCCTTTCGTACCATTAAAAAAGAGGTGATACTCTCTTTAGTAAATGGTCTCTTTTTTGCTATAATCATAGGTATCATAGCCGCATTATGGTTTGACAAAGGAATGTTAGGTGTGGTCATTGGTTTATCGATGGTCATTAATTTACTCTCAGCAGGGTTTGTTGGTTCGATGGTGCCACTCTTACTTAAAAAGTTAGAGATCGACCCAGCCATCGGGAGTACAGTTATACTGACCACAGTGACGGACATTGTTGGTTTCTTTTCATTTTTGGGTTTAGCCACCCTTATTTTATTGTAGAATCTTAAAAAGATTCAAAAGGATTTTTTAGTCAAATGGACTTGTTAATTTTATATTTTTCAGCGGCAGTAATCATTTCATTTATCTGTTCTGTTTTAGAATCAGTGTTACTTTCGGTCAACATGCCATACATCTCTGTGTTAGAAAAGCAGAAACCTAAAGTAGGGATTTTACTCAAATCACATAAAGTCAATATCAATAAATCTATTGCCTCTATTCTCATTTTAAATACCATTGCCAACACTTTAGGTGCAGCAGCAGTAGGTGCGCAAGCAGAGAGCATTTATGGGGCAGGGGCAGTCTTTTATGTTTCTATTATTCTGACCTTTGCTATTCTATTTTTATCTGAGATTATTCCTAAGACCATTGGGGCAACATATTGGAAGAAGTTGGCACCTACAGCAGCCTATGTCATTCAGTTTTTTATCTGGATTACGTACCCTATTATCCTTTTAACACTTTTTGTGACCAAACGTATCAATAAAAATGACGAGGGTATGTCTTTAACCAAAGCAGAACTCATTGAGTCTACGCTCATGAGTGAAGATGAAGGTGTTTTAGATGAACAAGAGTCGGATGTCATTGAAAATATTTTGTTACTAGACAAGATAAAAATTCAAGAAATTTTAACCCCAAGAACTGTGGTTTTTGCCATAGATGGTACCCGTAGTATTAAAGACATTGTAGACAATGAACCTGCTATTTTTAAGTTCTCACGTGTGCCTGTGTATGATGGGGATATAGAGAAGATTACTGGTATGGTTATGACGAAGAAAATCTTTAAACAGGCCTTGGAAGATGACACAGTTAGGTTAGAAAGTATTCAAAAAGATATTTTTAAAATCAATGAAAACATTCCTGTCTCCATGGCACTTGATCTATTTATTAAGAAGAAAGAACATATGTTTTTAGTACTTGACTCCTATGATCAAACAGAAGGTATTGTGACTTTAGAAGATTGTGTTGAGACTATTTTGGGTGTTGAGATTGTAGATGAGAGTGATTCCGATGCCGACATGCGTGAAGTTGCAAAACGTAAAATGCGTTTAAAACGTCGCGCAGAAAATACAGAATTGACACTGAACTAATGTCTTTAGCCACACTTGGGTTAGATGCCTTAATTCTTAAAGCCTTAAAAGAGAAAGGTTATGACAGTGCCACGCCTATACAAAAAGCCCTCATTCCCGAAATGTTCACACGCCGTGACATTATGGCAGTGGCTCAGACGGGTACAGGGAAAATAGCTGGTTTTACTCTGCCCATCTTACATGAACTCTCACGAAGTTTTGTAGAGGGACAACATTACCCTAAAGCAGTCATTTTAGTGCCTACACGTGAGTTGGCTAAACAAGTAGAAGCATCGGTAGAAGCCTATGGAAAGTACTTACCATTAAAAAGTATTGTGCTCTATGGGGGCGCAAACCTTACCTCTCAAGCCAATAGAATTAAAGCAGGTGTAGACATTATTGTGGCTACGTCTGGACGTTTACTGGAGCATATTCATCAGAAAAATGTCA
>WTAE01000242.1 GCA_013139765.1 Sulfurovum sp. | reverse complement strand
GCTTCAAACATTTTTACCAACTCCACCATGCCTACTTCACCTAAAATGTCCTGGATACGCTCTGTCACATACACCAAATAATTATAATCTTCAGGGTCAATGGCATCAAACTCATCGCTGTCTACATCATCGAAGTTTTTATCTACTACCACCAAATAACGCAGTTCATCAATATCGTCTTCTAAGTCTTTAAAAATGTTCGGGTACATCTTTTCTAAATTCATATTACTCATGCTACTTGCTCCTTGAGGGCTATTGGGGTAAAGTCTATGGCTTGGGTAGGACAACGGCCTAAACAAAAACCACAACCTGTACATTTGTCTGTGTCAATGACAGGGTTAAACATACCATTAAATAAAATGGCATCATCAATACACGGCTCTTTACATGAAAAACATATCACGCCATTGTGTGCCACACACCCTTGGGTTGAGATGGCAAATATCGCATTTAGTTTTTCACCATTATGGCTGTGTGCCAAGTCTAAAACATTGTCCAAAGGTGTCGCAGTACATGCCTCTGCACAATCTTCACAAAAGGTACAACCAGAGTTTACAAAGTTCAACTCTGGCGTGCCATCTTTGCCTATAAAAATAATCTTTTCGTCACAAGATGCCTGGCATGCTTTACTCTCACATGTCACACACACCTTCTGAAAAAGAGACTCACTTCCGCCATGAGGAGGTCTGACCACTAGGGTCTGACGCTCTTCATTTTGTGTAAGAGGTTTCCTAAAAATGTTTAGAAAATCTCTACGTGTCTCACTTTGCACTATTTCACACCTTCATTCATATGATCAAGAAGAGATGAACGTGCTTTTTCTTTGTTATCCCCAAAGTCTGGTCTAAAGGTATTGGCCACATCGGTTTTTGTTTTAGACTGTGGTGCATGACACTGCGTACAGTTAAAACGCCCTTTATAAATGTCTTCTGAGCGCTTTGGCTTAGAGAGCTTAATGTCTGTACTGTTGTGAATGTCATACCCAATCACTTCTCCATCTTTTACCACATAACCATCTTGCATCGCCATTTCTGGTCTGTAGTTTGTAAAGTGCGTTAAAGGGATAGGTGTTGAACCCACAGATGGCGCTACTTCTGGCATATGACAACCAAGACACTGGTTGTTTGCTTTCGTAATAGGCAACAATCCTTCTAGAGAGTGAGGAATCATCGGTGGCGCATCTCTATAGGCACGCTCAAAACGTGTAGAAGATCCAGGGGCTGGTCTACTATAATCCGTTTTATCTCCTGTCCCTTTTGTTTCTTGGTACAAGTCAGTTTTTCTAAGCCCAAGTGCACGTTCAGAAACAGAAGAACGGTTTCCTAAGTTTTCTTGCTCAATACGCATTTCATCTGAAGCATCTTCATTGAGATCTAGGCGAGCGCCACCAGACTTTGCAATGGCAGCTGCTGCTGCAAAATCACTTGCTTTGTCTGTTTGTGCTGCTACCCCTGCTTTAATAAGTAAAGCCATGTTTTCCATGTCTTTGTCACTCACGTTGGCAACTTGTCCTACCATCATTTGTTTCATGGTGTCACCATAGGTACCTGCTTTGTACCCTTTAAGTGCTGAGACGATATCTGCTTTGCTCATATCTTTCACCACTTTTGACTTACCCATGGCTGCCTTTTCAAAATGTTGTCCATGACACCCGGTACATCCTGTTACAGATACCCCATACACATTTGTCGCTACCAACACAGTTCCTAGTGCTGCTATTTTTAGTATTGTCTTCATTTCTTCCTCCTTAATGTTGTTTTGTAAAACTTCTAATTCCAAATTCCAGTGCATCATCATTGCACACATCTACACACCTACCACAGTTTGTACACTCACCATCTGTCACAGATATTGAGCTTTTATTAATCATATGTAAAACCTGATTCTCAGGACAAACCACTTTACAGTCCATACAATTGGTACAGGCTTCATGGTCGTGTTTCACACGTATAATACTTTGACTACCAATGAGTGAATACGCTGCGCCTAAAGGACAAACATACCCACACCAGCCATTTTTGACCCCAAAAAGGTCAAAAAGAAAGATGCCCACTATCACTGCTGCACCCATACCAAAGCCAAAAACCACACCTCTTTGCATAATGCTAATAGGTGAGACAACCTCAAACGCTGCCACACCTACCAGTGCTGAGACAATGATGCCTAAGACCATGATCCAATACCTTGCAGAGCGTTTTAAAAAGCGGTAGTTGACCTCTTCTTTGTCAAGATGTAACACACGTCTTAACCAATTGGCCGCGTCAGTTACCATGTTAATAGGACAAACCCAAGAACAAAAAGCACGCCCACCTATCACAAAGTAAAACAGTGTGATGATGGCTGCACCTATCAGTACATCTGTTCCTAAAACAAAGCCCGTTGCCAGTACTTGTACTGTGCTGTATGGGTCAGCTAAAGGGATGACTGAAAAGAGCATGGACGTACCAAAAGTACCTTCCAAAATATGCCAACCAAAAGCATTTGCAGCAAAGTAAAGAAACAAAATCGTCACCTGTGTGCTCCGTCTAAGAAGTAAGTATTTCATGTTTTTCATTAGTACTCTATCTCCTCATTCAGATAGTCATCCGCATCTTGTTTAGAGATGTCTGTGGTATTGATTTTCGCTTCTGCCTTGCCGACACGCTCTTGGTCTTTACTGTCCCAACCTTTGACATAATGGTCGCCTGCTTTGCCTTTTGCCACATCATTGGGTAAAACAAAAATGGCAGGTTTTTCTGTCACACAGGCTTGTTCACATAGCCCACAACCGGTACAAACATCGTCATGTACCACAGGTAACAAATAGGCATGTTTTCCCGTTCTGTCATTTTTTTGGTACTCCAAAGTAATGGCTGTATCTAAAAGTGGACAAGCACGGTAACACGCGTCACACTGTATGCCCCAAAAGGAGATACAAGACTCTTTGTGTATCACAGCTAAACCCATCGTTGCTTTGTTAATGTCAAGCTCTTTTTTTTCATTTAAAAGGCTAGCCATATCTAAAGCGCCCGAGGGACAAACCGGCACACAAGGTATCTCTTCACACATATAACAAGGTACATCTGTTGGTACAAAGAAAGGGGTTCCAATAAGCACGGAATCTCCTCCTTTTGCCATTTGAAGTGTGCCTTCTCTTTGTTTCCCTGTATGTCTATCTATATTTGTATCTCTATTGACACAGGCTTCAGCACAAAGACCACACTTAATACAGGCGGTCAAAAAGTCTTCTTCTTTGAGTGCACCTGGTGGTCTTAACACTAAAGGTGATGCTTTCACGCTGTCTGTGTAACCACTCCACAACAATCCTCCCATAGCAGCCAAACCCACACTTTGGATGGTGGTTGCCATGAAGTTTCTTCTATCTGTAGAGTGTGCCATTTTCCTAAACCTTATAGAGTTTTACAGCACATTTTTTAAAGTCTGTCTGTTTTGACATTGGACACGTCGCATCTAAACATACTTTGTTAATAAATACTTTTTCATCAAACCAAGGTACAAACACAAGCCCTTGAGGTACACGGTTACGTCCTCTTGTCTCCACTCTTGCTTTTACTTTTCCACGACGAGAATCAACCCAAATGAGTCCACCTTGTTTAAAGCCTTTATCTTTTGCATCTTGTGGGTGCATATAACATAAAGCTTCAGGCACAGCACGGAAAAGCTCTGGTACTCTCATGGTCATGGTACCTGAGTGCCAGTGCTCCAAGACTCTACCTGTACAAAGCCAAGTATCGTATTTTTCATCTGGCATTTCTGGAGGATCCATGTACGGTCGTGCATAAATCTTCGCTTTATTTTTCAGTGACTTTTTGTTTTTATCTTTAATACCTTTGAGGTCACCCTGTGCCAATGATTTAGCAAGTGTTCCATAGAAGGCAAAGTCCGTAGCCCCTGTCTCTTTAGCAGCTTTTGCTGCATATGGGTCATACTTCACATTAAATCGCCACTGTGTCTCTTTACCATCAACCACAGGCCATTTTAGACCTCTGACTTTATGGTACACATCAAATGGTGCCAAGTCATGCCCATGTCCACGTCCAAATGAAGCATACTCTTCAAAAAGGTACTCATGGATCATAAATCCATACCCTTTCCATGCTTTTCCATCAGAACCTAAGACCTGTCTTGCATCTCCTCTAGAGTCGGTATCGTCATACCCTTTTTGAGGGAACTCTTCTTTGAGTTTGTACGATTTTGCTTTTTTATTTGCAAACAAAATTTCATACATGGTTGTGTCTTCGTTGTAACCCATTTTTTTGGCTGCTTTAATAAGATCTGGTAATTTTTTACCATTTCTCAGTGTACGTGGTCCCCAAACATCTTTGACTGTAAAACGTTTAGAAAGTTCAATCCACTGCCATGTATCGGACATTGCGTCACCTACAGGAAGGACTTGTTGTCTCCAGTGTTGTGTACGACGCTCTGCATTTCCATATGCACCCCACTTCTCATAAATCATCGCTGAAGGGAGAACCAAGTCAGAAACTTTTGCTGAAATACCTGGGTAACCATCGGAAGTAACAATGAAGTTATCCATTTCACGCGCTGCTTTAATCCAGTGTGAGGCAGAACCTGAATCTTGGTAAGCATTACAAACATTTACCCAAGCAAATTTAATGACACCATCTTCAATATCTCTGTGGATTTTCATGATGTGCTGGTTACCTACAGGGTTAATCGTACCTTCTGGTACCATCCAACCTTTTTCAGTAATTTTTCTGTGTTTCGGGTTTTTAACCATCATATCCGCAGGTAAACGGTGACAGAATGTCCCCACTTCTCTGGCTGTACCACAGGCAGAAGGTTGTCCTGTAAGTGAGAAGGCTCCAGAACCTGGTTTGGCTTGTTTGTTCAACATGAAGTGTACATTGTACGAAAGTGTATTTACCCATGTACCACGTGTATGTTGGTTCATACCCATCGTCCAGAAAGAAACTACTTTTCTACCTTTTTCAATGTAAAGGTCAGCTAAAGCTTGAAGTTTTTTCTTAAAGCCTTCCATGTCTTCATTTTTATCACCTTTAGTCACCTTAGCTGTGTACTCTAATGTATACGGTTCTAAAGACTTTTTATACTCATTAAATGAAATTTCCCAGTGTTTTAACGTACCTGCGGTATTTTTCATTTTGTCGCCAGCTTTGTAACCGTATGGTTCAAGTGCTTTTCCTTCATTTTCAGAAAGAACTTTCACCATCTCTTTAGAAATAGTTTCCATTTCAAGCGCTGAGTATTTACCTGCTGAACCATCTTTGTTCACAG
>WTAE01000076.1 GCA_013139765.1 Sulfurovum sp. | reverse complement strand
CACACCACAGACTCTTTTCTTTTTGACAAAAAACGTGGCTACTGTGTGCATTTTGCTTCTTCTTTTGTCACCATGGCACGTATGTCAGGCATCCCTGCACGGGTTGTCACGGGCTACAAGTCAGACAAAGAAGAGAGTTTGAACAATTATCTTGCCGTAAAAGAGAAAGATGCCCATGCCTGGGCAGAACTCTACATCAACAAACACTGGGTGCGTTTTGAAAGTACAGCCACGGCTTCAAACATAGACTTTCAAATCCAAACACTGGCCGCTGCAGCACAACAAAAAAAGGAAGTCAGCCCCTTTTGGAAAAAAGTAAATCTCTACTTGATGTACACAAAGTATCAGGTAGAAACTTGGATTCTCTACTACTCCCACGTAAGACAACTCCAACTCTTAAACTACGCCAAAAAGAATCCTCTTTTTGTGCTTGGTTTTGTACTCAGTTTTCTCTTTTTAGTGTTACTCACCTGGCTCGCCATCCGCCATCTTAAACGCCCACGCTACAGCTCAAAAGCCTTAGCCATTTTGCAAAGGCTTTTAAAACACTTAGAAAAAGAAGGCTACACACGAGAAGAACACGAAAGCATACATCAGTTTTTACTACGTTACCAGACAGAACACCCTCAAGACATAGTCGTCAAAGAGATTGATGTCTTGTATGAACAGATTTTGTACGCGGGAGATGAAAGCAGTGCTTCAGTGAAGAAGTTAAAACAATTGGTGAGAAGGGCAAACAGATACATAAAAGTAAAAAGGATATCTTAACGCATTCTTCTATTTGTGATTTGTGTCCTTAGCCTAAAGTTTCTATGGGGTTAGTGACTAGATCATCTCTCTTAATTTCATTAAAATATCGCTAATCTCTTTTCCCGCTTTTTTTGCCATTTTTTCTACTTCTGTTTTTGACGTTGCATATTGCTTTGAAAACTCTTTTTGTTTTTCATTCCATAGGTCTTTACTTTCCATTTTTGCAAGGTGTGTTTTGAGTGCTGTAATGTCATAGTGTTCTTGTGTATTTTTAGAAGCTTGATTAAGTAGTTGTTCTGTACTGTACTTTATCTGCTCAAGCTTTTCTCTAGCTTCCATCATCCCCAAACTTAATTGAAGTTCAGTTTTACTCTCAACATCATTATAGTTATCTTTCAAAGTAGAACTTATCGTTTCAAAACGTTTTTTAAGATCACCCCAAAACTCAGCTGCCTCATCAGGAAATTCTTTACTAAACTCTTCTATTTTGTCTTTAGCACTATCCAATGACCTTTTTGACTCTTCAAACAAATCTTTAAATTCTTTTTGCATAATAATACTCCTTGATTACATATATAAGTATATCATATTTTAAATGATTAAAATATATTTTACATCAGTTCTAATATTATTAGAAATAAGGTAGCTTATTTCGACTGCTAAATGAAGTTTGTACAGAAGATGCATGAAAAGAATGGATTATATATGTTAGATCGTATTAAAAAAACTTCCATTCAAAGTATAAAGGATATTTTTAACGCGTTCTTCTATTTGTGATTTGTGTCCTGACCCTAAAGTTTAAATTTAAAGTTGCAGTATTTAGATTTTAGTTATGATAGTGTATGAAAAAAACAATACTCATGATACACGGTATGCAGGCTTCAAAGTGGTGCTGGGATGACTATAGATCCTTTTTTGAGGCTAAAGGGTATACCTGTGTAATTCCTGATCTTCGTTACCATAATGAGCATATAAAAGAACCACATCCAAAGCTTGGAAATACATCTCTGAATGATTATCTTGCTGATCTTGAAGAGATTCTCAAAACGCTTCCCAAAGACACCATCTTGATGGGACATTCTATGGGAGGGTTGCTGGCACTGCTTTTGAGCAGTCGTGGCTATGGCAGCAAGAGTGTACTCATTACCCCTGCCACACCTTATGGCATAGTAAACCTTTCTTCTTCTAGTGTCAAAAGCTTTTTTTCTGTTGTAAGACACTGGGCTTTCTGGAAAAAACCCTTTGCTCAGTCTTTTGAAGATGTATATTATGGCGTTTTTAACCTCTACTCCAAAGAAGAAGCGAGGAAAAATTATGATCGTTTGGTTTATGAGTCAGGAAGAGCACTTTTTGAAATAGGCTTTTGGTTTTTAGACAAGCACAAAACAACCTACGTCTCCAAAGAGAGTATTCAAACTCCCGTTTTGACAATTGCAGGGAAAAAAGACAGAACCACTCCCAGCAGTGGCATTAAAAAAATGGCATCCAAATACGGATTTAAGTACCTGGAGTATGAAAATCATGCGCATGGTATTTTAGGGGAAGAAGACTGGGAAGAGGTAGCTAATGATATAGTGGAATGGTTGGAAAATTCATAAAGTAGCGCAGAAAGAACTTTAATGGTCATTGTCACCCGACACCTTTTATTCTTGATTTGTGTCCTCATCCTAAAGTTAAATGTCAGTAGATAAGGGGCGTTACTTACTGACAATTTTTTATTCATTATTCATGCAAGTATCTTATGTAGTTAACCTTATAAAATATTCCATATAGGGATATTTTATAAGGTTTTTAGGGAATAGGGGATAGGGGATAGGGGATAGATTACGAGTATTCTCTCGACCAACCACTTAATAAGCTCTCAAAAGAATACGCGGACCTCTTTACTTTATACCTTGGATACAGTACCAAAAAACTATAGTAATTTAAACAGAAATATGCTCTTATTTTATTCATTGATTTAACATGTCTGATATGTTTTTCATGAGATAAAAGTTTATGTATTTTTACAAAGTCTAGAGTAGGTTCTGAAGTTAAGTTAGAATATAATTAGTAAATTTCATGTGATGAATATAGGAGTCAAGTATTAAAGAGGATAATTTTTGAAAATATTGATTGTGGATGATATAGTTAATAACCGAGAAATCTTAAAAGATAGGATGGTTGAATTTAATTTTGATATTATTGAAGCAGAGAATGGGGAAAGTGCACTCTCTATGACTGAAAATGAGAATCCTGACCTGATACTCCTTGATATTATGATGCCGGGAATGGATGGCTTTGAGGTTTGCCGTATTCTCAAAGAAAACCCTTCTACTAAAGATATACCTATAATTTTTCTTTCTGCTTTAAATGATACTTCAGATAAGGTTAAAGCCTTTGAACTTGGTGCTGTGGATTACATTAGCAAACCTTTCAATGGATTGGAAGTTATATCTCGGATTAAGACACATCTAAAACTTAGTGGAATAATTAAGGAAATGAATCAACTACTTAAATACTCTTTTCACGAGTTATATACACCTTTATCTGTCATTCAAACAAGTTTAGAACTTCAAAAAATGGAATATGGTGCTACAGAATATTTAGAAAATATCCAAGCTGCATCACTTACTTTACAATCAAGTTATGAGGACATATATTATTCTGTAAAAAAAGAAGTTACGGATTATCCACTTCAATGGATAGAATTAGAACCATTTTTAAGAGATAGAATAAAATATTTCAAACCAATTATGCAGAAAAAGTCACTCACTTGCAGGATTCATTCTAATGTAGATTCACCAATGATACATATTAATCCAACAGAAGCCAAACGTTTATTCGATAATCTAGTATCAAATGCTATTAAATATTCAGATGATGAGAGTGAAATTGATATATGTATTAATTATAATAAGGGAGAGATTGAAATACTGATTTCTAATTATAGTAAATTAATTAATGATGCTTCAAAATTTTTTGTAGATCTTTATAGAGAGAATTCTTCTATTATGGGGTTTGGTATAGGTCTAAGTCTAGTTAAGCAGATTTGTGATAGATATAAAATTAGAATAAAAGTAGAATCAGAAGTTGATAGAGTAAATATCTATTTGACCTATAAGGAGAAGGTATGAGAATACTTCTTTTAGAAGATGAATTGATGCTTCAAAAAAATATAGAACATTTTTTAAAGCTTCAAGGTCATTTCGTAGAGAGTTATAGTAATGGTGAAACACTTTTAGATAATGCAAATCTTTTAGATTTTGACTTTTTTATTTTTGATATTAATGTACCAGAGATAGATGGTTTTGAATTGATTCGGTATATTAGGTCTCAAGAGATCAACACCCCCTTAATATTCATTACTGCTATGGTTGATATCGAAGATATTAAAGAAGGATTTGAACTTGGTTGTAATGACTATATTAAGAAACCATTTGAACTTCATGAACTAGAAATACGAATAAAAAATATTTTAAAACAGTGTAAGATATATAGTCTAGTAAAATTATCAGAAGATTTATATTATGATTTCGATAATAAATTGGTTTTAAAAGATGATAAGCCCTTAGATATTTCAACTAAACAGAGTGAAATTTTATATATTTTAATGAAGAATATGGGACATGTTGTCAGCTTTGAAACTATTTCGTCATATGTTTATAATAATAGTGATCATGCTATTCACACTATATCTAGCCATATTCGTGATCTTCGTAAACTTGTTGGTCATGATATTATTAAAAATGTACGAGGTATTGGGTACAAGTTAACAATATTATGAAGATATATGTATGAGAAGGGTAACACCAAATAGGTTTAGTAAACCTATGGAAACTATCATCATTATTACTAATCCAGTTGACTTATCTTGAGTTTAAAATTATCAACTCTCATTTCAACTGTTTGTATTGTCTTTTGCATACTAAGCTCCCATTAATTTGAAATTACTGAAGTGTAACAAAAGTTCTTGCAGTGATTTTGCAGTTTAAGATATACAGCATTTATTATATATCTATTTTATCTAAGTAGAAAATTCTTTATGTATATGGATAAAAGTATGTTCAATTTCTAAAAATGCCTTAATAATGTCTGGATCAAAACGTTTTCCATCTTCTTTTAGAATTAACTCTTTGCTTTTTTCATATGTGAATGCCTCTTTGTAAGTACGATGTGATGTCAATGCATCATACATATCACTTAGAGCGACTACTCTTGCAGCCAAAGGGATATTTTCACCTTTAAGTGCACTTGGATAGCCTGTACCATCCCATTTTTCATGATGTTTTCCAGCAATCTGGGAGCCCATGTAAAGGATAGGGTTAGAGGGAAATTCTTGATAGAGTTCATTTAAAGATTGTTCACCAATTTCAGTATGCGTTTTCATTATTTCAAACTCATCAGATGTTAATTTATCAGGTTTATTTAGAATATAATCAGGAATACCTACTTTTCCTATATCATGTAACGGACTAGATCTATAAAGAATATCAATAAAATCATCATCAATAGTATCTGTGTATTTTGGGTTTTTTTTAAGTTGGATAGTGAGGGCTTTAGAATATTCACGCATCCGACTCAGATGTTCTCCTGTCTCCGGATCACGTGATTCAGTTAATTTACATAGTGCAAATACCGTTTCGGTATGACCTTGTGCAATTTCTTTCATCTGCTGATATACAAGTTTATTTAACTTTTTATTCATCGTTCTTACTTGATCCATATAATAGTTTTCACTATCTTGAAGATGCTTTTTTTTAAGGGATGATGATATACGTGCTTTTAATATAGCAGCATTATACGGCTTAACAATATAATTATCTGCACCAAGCTCTAAACCTTTAACAATACTATGCTGATCATCTTTTGCAGAGAGTAGTTGAATAGGTATATTTTTATAAGTTTCATGAGATTTAAGATGATTAAGTGTTTCATACCCATCCATAACTGGCATCATAATGTCGAGCAAGATAAGATCAGGTTTTTGCTGCTCTATTGTAGATATAGCTAATTTACCATTTTCTGCTAATAGCGGGATATGTCCCATTGAAATGATTCTATCGTATAATATATTACGATTTACCTCTTCATCATCTACGATCAAAATAATAGACTTTTTATAATGCATTGTGACTTATCCTTTTAAATATTTTTTAAAGATACTTTGAGATTATATGAAGCAGATCTTTTTGTTTTAGCGGCTTTGAGAGATGATCTGTACATCCTTTCTCTATCTGTTCTTTTTTTGACTCATCAGTGACGCTCGCCGTGATAGCAATAATAGGCAGATCAGCGAACTCTGGTATTTCTCGTATCTTTTGTGTCGCTTCCAGACCTCCCATGACCGGCATTTTCATATCCATGAGCACAAGATCAGGCTTACAGCTCATCACCATATCTAACGCCATCTGGCCATTTCCAACTACGGCTGTCTTATAATCAAAAGGACTGAGCATATCCAGCAGTAAAGAGGCATTCACCTGGTTGTCTTCAGCTATCAGTATCTTTTTCGTAGTTGAAGGCTCAAGAAATACTTTAGATGATTGATCTTGAGTATCATCTGCCTCAGTAGTTAGTTCGCTAGACTGTTTTACCGGAAGAGTGAAGGTGAACATAGCACCGCCATGTTCACTGTTATCAGCCCAAATATGTCCGTTATGCATCTCAACCAGGCGTTGTGTCAGTGTCAATCCTATTCCCGTACCTCCAAGCTGTTCATCTCTCTTTCTGTCCACCTGATAAAATTGATCGAATATACGTTTTTTATCTGTACCTTGTAGCCCAATACCGCTGTCTTCGACTTCAATTCTTATTTGATCGGTATTTTCATCCATTACGTGTATATAGATATCTTTATTATTAGGTGTATATTTAATTGCATTGGAAAGAAGGTTAAGCATGATCTGGTTACATTTCCTGTTGTCAGCATAGATAAACGGATGGGAACACTCTATGTTTATATGCACTTGGATATGTTTTATTCTAAACTGTGTCTGCATGATGCTCACAGAGTTATCTATCCACTCTCTTATATTAACTTTTGAGAAGTGTAGTTCCATTGTTCCCGCATCAATCTTTGCCATATCCAAAAGCTCATTGATCAAAGAGAGGAGATGGTCTGCACTTTTGCCAATCTGCTCTGTATAGGACAACTGTTTGGGGTTCATTTTTCCGAATAACTGTTCATGCAGCAGGTCTGCTGATCCGATAATCCCGTTAAGCGGTGTTCTGAGTTCATGACTCATATTAGAGATAAACTCACCTTTATGCCGATTGATGACTTCCAGATGCAGGTTGCTGTCTTCTAGCCTTAGTAGAGATTTTTTCAGCTCCTTCGTACGTTCACTCACCTTGATCTCGAGACTCTTGCGTTCTTTTTCAAGAGCATGACGCGATTTATCTATCTCCGTAATATCCTGTCCGATACCGATAACACCTATGATGTTGCCATCGACATCTCTACGCGGTGTCGCATTGAGAAGAACCATTAGTTGGGCACCGTCTTTGGTATAGAGAGGGAATTCATAGTTTGAAGTTCCATCTCCATCCAGGGCACACTTTAGTACTTTTGCAACTGATTCTTTATACTCCGGGGTGATAAAGTCCTGAACAAGATCATGTCCGGAAACTTCCTCTTTAGTGTACTGAGTAAGCTCATACGCACTCTTGTTCCACTCTGTGACTCTACCGTCTATATCGATACCGAAGATAGGGGCATTGGCTGTATCTATCAGGGCTTGTAACTCTAGCGCGCTCTGTGCGGATTCTTGTCTGGCTCTGTCAATGTCACTCATATCACGTATAGAGAGAACATTGTAGATGGCTTTATCGATTTCGATATTAGTGGCTTGTACGGCAACAAGCTTCTGCTCCCCATCAGGATGCGTAAGGATAATTTCATAGGTTTTATTGAGCTGATACTCCTGAAACCCTTCCCCAATATACTCTGAGATATGATGTCCCTGGACTTCTTCCATGCTCATGCCAATCATACCAAGAGCATTTTTATTGGCATCTGTAATGATGCCATCTTTATGAAAGAAGAGTCCTTCGAGTGTAGAGTCAAGAAATCTGCTCATACGATTTTTTGTTTCTTGGACTGCAGCCTCAGACTGTTTACGAAGAGTGATATCTTTTATAAGGGCAATAAAAGTATAATCACCCTCCCTTACTGTCCGAGTTATAGCAATCTCAATAGGAAAGATGTGGCCATCATGATGCTTGGCAGTCGCTTCTATCGCTTGTTGTCCCATGAGGTTTCCTTTTCCCGTTCGAATATAGCGTTCCAGTATCGCATCATGCTCAATGGCTATTTCCTCAGGCTGAAGGATGTTGACATTCTGACCCAGCAACTCATTCAATTCGTACCCAAATATCTCCAGTCCTGCTTTATTTACACTCTGTATTCTACCTTTTGTATCGGAGGTAATAATAGCATCCCCAACATTTTCCATAATACTCTTAATATGTTCCGTTGTCTCATTAAGTAGAGCTGTCCTCTCCGTGAGCTTCTCTTCCAAGTGTAGATGTGACTCTTCGGCGATGTTTCTGTTCATATTTACGTTAGAAATCATTTCATTAAAGTGTTTATGCAAGCTTCCTATCTCATCATTCTGATTTATATTCTTGATGGGAGTAAACTCTTTAGATTTTTTCATGTTATTAATATGATCAGTCAATTCCTTTAATGGCATAAACTTATAGTCTAAAGAATAGGTAAGCAAGAGAAGTACAAAAGGAAATAATATCAGTGTTAATATGAAGAAGATAGAGATAAATTGAGTTATCTGCTTTTTATCATGAATAAGTTTAGACATGACCTCATCACCTTCATTTTGAATGATATATTGTAAAGAAGGTTTAATCATATTATCTACTAAGCTCGTGATGCTCTTATATAGTTCTGTGTACAAATATTTTTCACCATTATTGCCCATTAGTATCAACTTATCAAGAAGAGAATAATAGAATTTGGTTTGATAATTCATATCTATATTATATTCATGTTTAATCGTATCATAGTGATTATATTCGCAAGAATATGATTCATAAGAGAGGGAGATTTTTTTATCATTAAGAGTTTTGGGGAACTGCTGATGTGTATTAAAAACGTTCTTGACGAGACAAATTGCTGATTTTTGTTCCTCTAGATTTGAATAAGTCAACTGATCCTTGTCGAGATGGTGTGCATAAAGATTCAAAAGGAAGATCATTACAGCAACTACACTTAGAAGAATATAATTCTCATTACGACCGACTGAGATGCTAAGGGATTTTTTAGCTCTTCTGTGCAATAGGATCAACATAGGCACCAGAATATAGAGATAGCTCACAATTTTTAATAGATGGGATATATTAAACAAGTCGCTGTAAAGTTCTAGAGAAAAGGCCATTGAGAGCTGTACAACAATGGTAAGGATTAAAAATCCATAGGCATAATAAACAGCGGGAAATGTAGCTCTGTATCTATAAACGATCACTATCGACAAGAGCGCGAAGAATGCGGGTAAAAGTTCCCATGGACGATGTATCGGATATTCATACATGATGAAGGCAGGAAGCTTTACTACACTCATTATATAGATTGTTATAATGCTCAAAACTATACTTAAAGTAATCAAACTTAAAGTAGATATTTTTACATTTGAGAATAGCTTAAAATTGAGTAGAGAAAAGAATAAAATAAGAGTTATCATTACACGTCCAGCAGTCCAAGTTGCAGGAATAAAATAAGTATTATCACTTACGACAACATTAAAATAATCTATACTTAGGATGGCATGAAATATGTCTATAATCCCTGCAGCGAGAAAAGCAGCCGCGATATACGGCAAAATAACAGATCTTCTACCGATAGTGTTATTATAAGCTATGGCAAAAACACAGAGTGCAATAAATCCTCCAACAGTCTCCATAGCGAAGTGCTGTAAAATACCCCCTGGAGTCCTATTCACTATAAATATAATCAAGATACTTACAATAATAAGTAAAAATGGAAATCTAATTTTGTATATTAAGTTCATTTTCCCTCTTTCTGTGCATAATTATATGATTTTTTATCATGACCTATTGTATTAAATTATAATATAACATGTTTATCTTTAGTATGTATCGAATCAATATATAGAACTTGATTTATTGCAAATATATTTAAACTTAGTAGATGAAAAATTCTATATTTATTTTCATATGTAAAACTATTTCATCGAACCTAATGGAATTAATTTTGGTGGTGAATAAGGTTTCTTTTTTGAATTAAGATGAGAAGAACTACTATTATTTTTAGGGTTACTGGGAATACTCTCTGATTTTAAATTGCTATAATATTTTAGTACCATAATGACTCCAATTAATTTTATTAGAATCCTAACAAAAGTTATTGCAGTGGTATTGCAGATTCTGAAAAATATGTACACATTCAACTGTAATATCATTGATAATTTTTAGGTTTATGAGATTAAGACCTAATAAAATAAAACGGATATCAGCATAATAGTACCGGTAGACTCTACTAAATTTGTACGTTAATTGTATGCCAACAGCTAATGATTTAAATTATAGATGCACTAAAATAGGTTTTTAAGGGATTTAATACCGTGTTTGATTCTTCCAGTTCTACCACTAACAATTCCTACCACATCGTTATTTTAAAGCTTTTCAATAAAATAAAATTACACTGATTCTCTCTTGTATGCTGGTTTGTAATTTGTATGATATTACGATGGAATGAATATTCTTCTTTTTTGTTCTAATGAAAAAAATGTGTTCCCATTTTTTATTTTGAACTCTAAAACCTTATAAAATATATAACTTTATAAGGTTTTCATCACTCATTTAGAATACTTGAATGTAGCTAATCATTTTACGTTATAATTAAAAAACTTTATGTAGAAAAAATAAGAAAGTAGAAATTGACATGAATGAAATTGAGCTAGGCGAACTGCTTCTGTCTCTGTCTTTAGTCTTTCTCGTTCAACAGCTCCAGCTGTTGAACTCTTATCGGTCTTATACTTCATCCTACTCTCCCAACTTTCTGTGCTATGCCCTATTATAATTGAGCCTTCTTCCATTTATTTATTTTTTTTGGATTGGAGAGGGTTAAGCTATACTATTACATTCACCTGACCTTGATGACATTAGGAATAAAGTGAATAAATCTATTAAAACGTTGCTTTGACCCGCAGATAGTAACTGTTACCCAAACTTCCAAACTCACTCTCATTAGCACCAGAATAAAGCATCGCTCCCAGAGCTATGGAAGCATCATCGCTGATACTGTACTCTATAAGAGGTGCAATGTAGCTACTTTGGTCTTCAGGGACATATATTACACTTAGTGAGCCGTTAATGAGCAGGTTAAAGTCATAATAGGCTGAGGCTCCGACATAATTAGAAGAAAGGTGACGGTTGTTACTCAGTGTACTCTCCTGTGTGAGAAGAATTTCATCGAAAGTGTAGGTTTTTGAAGAGTATAGCCACTCTGTCATGACAGTGAGACCATTTTGAAAACCATAATCCAAGCCTAGTATGGCTTGAAAGAATTCTTTATCTAAAAGTTTATCGTTAAAGTAACCCCCTTCACTTCGGTACTCTATACCCGTGTCAAAAAGATTGCCTTCTATTTCATAGGCGATCATTTGGGCATCATTGCTTGAAAGGAGATCAAGCGCTATATCTGCAACTCCAAAGTTTCCTTTGATCCTGCCCGCATACTTATAACTGTGGTCATGACGTTTTGCAACAACACCCATGACTTCACTCAGTTCACCCAGTGCATAAGTATAGGAGAGCGCATAGGCTCCATAGATCTGGTCAGGTTCAAGAGCAAGCGGGTTTCTGGGGTTAAAAAGATCTGTAGGTGTCCATATACGTCCTACTCCCATACTGATCTTCTGAAGACCAAAGACTATATTGTGTGTTTCATCTGCATATCCAACATTTAAGCGGTGCAACCGTCCAAATACTTCACCGCTTCCATAGTCTTTTGCGTTAGTCTCTATATCAAAGGGTGTGTCCGCTTTGATACCACGTAAATATTGGTACTCAAAACTATCAATGTAATCCTTACCATAATAGTTATCTATATCTGCGATGATAGTCACAAACCAGTTCTCTTCTTTTATCTTGTCGGTCAATCGTAGTCTATTATAATTGTAGAGTACTCTCTCTTCACTGGGATAGGGTACTTTGGAGAGAGTAAAATTGGTATTTTCTATGGTAATATCATGCTCTATGGCCATGAGCGGTAGAGTTAGACAGAGTA
Source organism: Sulfurovum sp. (assembly GCA_013139765.1). Lineage (GTDB taxonomy): Bacteria > Campylobacterota > Campylobacteria > Campylobacterales > Sulfurovaceae > Sulfurovum. The sequence continues at coordinate 247 of WTAE01000076.1, read as the reverse complement.
ATGCTGCAAGATTAACGATCTTCAATGACAACTCCATCATCCAGAACGATGATACGTTTGGATTGCTCTAAAACATACTTGTCATGTGAAGCGAAAATGACTGTAACATGCTCTTTTTCATTGAGTGTGCGTAGCATATTCATAAGACGCTCAGAGTTTTTTGAGTCCAGATTTGCTGTGGGTTCATCTGCCAGTATGAGTTTTGGACGCGAAGCGACTGCACGGGCTACTGCCACACGCTGCTGCT
>WTAE01000113.1 GCA_013139765.1 Sulfurovum sp. | reverse complement strand
GCATTGAGACCCGTAGTACCAAAGAAAGAACCGATGAGTTCGGTAACTGACTGAGGTTTATACGTAGATTTCTCTAAAGCAATTCTTTCTTCTTGTGTCATTGCTGTCGCTTCTGCATGTGCATTTGCATTTGCACTCGCACTCGCAGTATTTGTAAAAAATGCGAAAGCGAATAACACAGAAAGTAAAAGATTTTTGATCGTCATCTAATTACTCCATTGTTGCTAAAAGCTGTGCATCCGCAACTTGATCGTTAACATTTACATTAATAGAAACGATTTTACCTGCTTTAGGTGCTGCAATGTCAATTTCCATTTTCATTGCTTCAAGAATCATAATGATGTCACCTTCAGCAACTGTTTCACCTGGATTTTTAAGTATTTTCCATACATTTCCTGGCGTTTGAGAAAGAATCTCTTCAGATCCTGCACCTGTAGCCAATGCTGTTGGTGCTGCTGCTTCTGCAACTGCGTTTGTAGCTGCTGGTGAAATTTGAATATCACCCTCACCTTCTGCTACTTGTACACTATATTGTTTACCATCTACTACTACTGTATAATTTCCTGCCATGTCTGCTTCTCCGCTACAATTATTTTGTTTACCTTTTCTTACCATGAGAGGGCCTTCACCCTTCAAAAACGCAATACCTTTTTGATCACAAGCACCTGCGATGAAAATGTTTTCATCAGAAGTTTCTAGACCTTCATCTTCTAACACTTTAGTCCAGTGTGCAATAGATTTGTTTTCATCTCTATCAGCAATGTCTAAAGGGTTTTCCGTTGTTGGATCAAGTTTAAGTTTTTGTGATGCAAGTTCGATAATTTCTTTGTCTGCTTCAACAGGTGTTTTACCGAAGTAACCCAACACCATACGTCCATAACCTGGAGCAATTTGCTTCCATGGTCCAAACATCACGTTTGCATACGCTTGTTGCCAGTAGAACTGAGACACTGGTGTTACAGATGTACCATAACCTCCACGCTCAACCACTTCTTTCATCGCTGCAATTACATCATCAAATTTCTCAAGGTCACCAGAATCTCTCATCATTTGCGTGTTAGCAGTTAAAGCGCCACCAGGCATAGGTGAGAATGGAATAAGTGGAGAAACCTGTGTTGCTTCAGGTGGAATCATGTATTCAGAAAGACACTCTTTGAGTCTCTCTTCATACTTAAGTACTTTGTCAAGTTGTAAGTCACCAAGGTTATAGTTGGTTCCTTTTGTTGCATGTAACATAGTTAAAATGTCTGGTTGTGACGTACCACCAGATACTGGTGCTGCAGCCATATCAATACCATTTGCACCAGCTTCGAGTGCTGCAAGGTATGAAGCCACAGAAACACCTGCAGTTTCATGTGTGTGTAGTCTTAAGTGTACAGACTCACCAAGCAATTTTCTTGCCATTGCAATGGTTTCATATACTTTATGTGGGTTTGCAGTTCCTGATGCATCTTTGAAACATACAGAATCAAAATCAATCCCTGAATCCAAAATACCTCTAAGTGTTTTTTCATAGAATGCAACATCGTGTGCACCTGAACATCCTGGAGGAAGGTCCATCATGGTTACAACTACTTCATGGTCAAGACCATGTTTTTTGATCATCTCTGCTGAGAATGCCAAGTTGTTTACGTCGTTAAGTGCATCAAAGTTACGTACTGTAGTTGTGCCGTGTTTTTTGAACATTTTTGCAAAAAGGTCAATCATTTCACGGCTTCCAGTGTCTAACATTACGGTGTTAATACCACGTGAAAGTACTTGAAGGTTTGCGTCTGGTCCTACGATTTCTCTAAAACCATCCATCATTTCAAATGCATTTTCTTGTAAATAGAAGTAAAGTGATTGGAATCTTGCCCCACCACCAAATTCAAAATGCGTAATTCCTGCATTTTTCGCTGCTTCTACTGCAGGAAAAAAGTCATCCATGAGTACACGACCACCAAAGACAGATTGGAATCCGTCTCTAAATGTTGTGTCCATTACATCAATATATTTCTTAGCCATATATAATACCCTCTGTTATGATTGTTTTCTAAAGTCAGTGACTGCTGCGACAATTGCTGCAACATGATGCTTATCTTGTTCAGCATTCGTACCTGAACTCTTCGGTGCTTCTGCTGGTTGTTCTGGGAAGAATTTGTTGATCAATTTTGCTTGTAGTTTCATTACTTGAACAAGAACCACAAGGAAAGCAAATACAATTAACATTCCCAAGACCATAAATTTGAGGCCTTCGCCTACTAAACTATATTCCATATTAAACCTAACCTTCTATTAGTTTTTCTGTCATAGATTTTAAAATACTTTAGCTTGTAATTTGGTAAAAATGCTAAATTATCTTCGTTTTCTACGACGATTGTTATTTCGGGTAGCTTTTTGCTCACTTGAATAGCCTTGCATCATCTCATCTACCGTTGCTTGGTCAAAACCAATTTGTGTACCAATTTGACCTTTTTCTTGTTCAATCACACGAGAAATAAGCTTCTCTAAGAGTAAATCTTTATCCATATCACCCATATACGCAAGTATATCTTCGGCATGGCTATTGATGTGGATATTTCTAATTTGTTCAGCAATGTACTCACGGCCTGTATCGTCTAGTTCTTCGCCACCTTGCAGTGTTGCTAGACGCATCTCTGCACCTACCTCTTTTTGAATACGTTGCAACTCTCTAAACTCTTCAGTGGTTACCAAAGTAATGGCTTGACCACTTTTACCTGCACGCCCTGTACGACCAATACGGTGTACATACGACTGAGGATCAAAAGGAATGTGGTAGTTAAAAACGTGTGTCACATCTTTCACATCAAGTCCACGTGCTGCCACATCTGTAGCCACCATAATTTTGGTTTCACCACGTTTATACTCTTTAATGACTGCTTCTCTGTCTCTTTGTTCTAAATCACCATGAAGACCTGCTGCATTAAAGCCTAACGCTTGCAAGTGTTCAGCTACTCTGTCTACTTCACGTTTCATACGACAAAATACAATACATTTATTGGTATTTTCTGTTT
>WTAE01000179.1 GCA_013139765.1 Sulfurovum sp. | reverse complement strand
AGTAGCTTAGAGGTCAACTTGTAGTTTAAGTTGTGGCTTCCTGCAAATGACTCATATTTTCCTAAGATGTTATGCCCTGAGACCATCATGTCTCCCATAGCATCCAATATTTTATGTCTTGCAAACTCATTGTCAAAACGTAGCCCTTCAGGGTTGAGTACCTTATGGTCATCAAGCCCAATGGCATTTTGAAGTGTGGCACCAAGTGCGAGGTTTTGACTTTGTAAGTATTGAATGTCTTTGGCAAAACCAAAGGTTCTTGCACGGGCAATCTCTTCTATAAAGTTTTTGGTTGAAAAGTCAAAAGATTCTTTTTGGTCACCAATAACAGGGTGGTCAAACTTAATGCGAAAGTCAAAACTTGCAGAGTCATGCGGTAAAAGTCTTACAAACTTTTCACCTTCTTTGATTTCCACAGCTTGTTTCACACAAATAATTTTCTTCGCAGCACCTTGTTCTTCAATCCCTGCTTCATCAAGCAAGAGACAAAAAGAGATAGATGAACCATCCATTATAGGCATTTCATTACCATCTACACTCACGCGCATATTATCTATGCCGTAAGCATACACTGCAGATAAAAAGTGTTCAATGGTAGAGATGAACCCTTTATCTGTTCCAATCACCGTAGCCATACGTGTATCCATCACAGATGCAGGAGAAAGAGGAATAGTTAAAGCCAAGTCTTCACGGTAAAATACAATACCAGCATCTACGTCTAAAGGCTCAAGTCTAAGTTTAATTGGTTCGCCTTTATGCAAACCAATACCAACAACTTCAACAGGTTTTTTAATGGTACGTTGTTGCATGTTAGCTCCTTAGTGTTTTACTTATCCAAAACATAAATTATTTTGGTAAATTCCGAAATTATAACATAATAAAGTTAATGGCTTTTACTTTACTTTTGTGTCTGTCTCGTACTTAATTAAAGTTGGGTCCATATGTTTTTCTAAATCATTGGTGTTAAATGCCTGTTGGAGTAAGGCACCTTTGTCAAGATTTAAAGACTCAAATCTGTGGTCTTCTAGAAGTTCTGCAAATTCAAAGATCTCTTTAGTGATTTCAAATTCACCCTCTTTTACACGTAGCTTTTTAAAACGTTTTAAAATGGCTTGTACATTTTCATTGCCAGACTTTTCAATGTCGTGGTATCCAAAAGGTATCACGTACACACCCGCAATTGATGCAGACTCAAGGAAGTTCATGATTCTTCTGGCTTCGTAGTCATCTGTTGGAAAGTTTTCTAAGTTCATCATCACCAAGTGGTACTTCTGTTTTAACTTTGACTTTTCATTGTGCTCATTAATAGTCTTACGGTTACAACAAAGGATTTCACTGTGACGTGAAATAATGGTTTTTTCAAGAGATTCAAACATATCTGAACACATTTCTGGAGTGTAGGCAATACGAAAAAGTTGAATGTGCTGTAAGGTTGTAAGGTTATAAAACTTCTTTTTACCAAAGTCAAAAAGATCTACTTCTAAACTAGCCCCTGGCATAGTGGCAAGCAATTCTAAACAAAGACTTTCAAGTAGACTGTCTGCTTTTGGCTCTGAAGCTTTGTCGTAGAGCAAACAAAATCCACCATCTTCAGTAGGAGTGTATAAAGGAATACTATCTTCGCCTCTGTGCAAAGATCCTAAATGGAATCCCCAAGGGAAGACATAATTTTCATTTCTCTTTTCCATAGTATTTTCCATCTCTGCCCTACTTAGTTAGTCTAAATTTAGGCATATTTAAAAAGTCATATGCATCACACAGTTTTGTCACATCAGCATCGATGTACTCTCCAATAAAGATCATAATAGAAGGCTCATCATACACTTCTAATTCGTCAAATGAAATGTTACCAAATGCGTAGTTAATCACCAGTGGGGTTGGTACATCTTTTACTTTTACCACACCCTTCACTCTATAAATGCTTTTAGGAATGTTATTTAAGACGTCATCTATATCAGCGAACTCAATACCTTCTTTGAGGTAAGCCACTTTTTGTGTGATGGAATCTTTAGCTGTATGGTCATCATGTTGATACTCTTTTGCCAAACCAATCATTTCATCAAGTTTAAACATACCATCAAACACTTCTTTGTTAACCACACCTTGTTCTGCAGTGTTGATGACATAATGGTTAAACACAGGCTTGCCTGTGAGTGTATTTTTAATGTTAAACTCATCTTTGATGTCTATCACTTCTTGTTTTGCTGCTGCAAGTTCTGCTTCAGAGACTAAGTCTGTTTTGTTTAAAACCAAAATGTTTGAACCACCAATTTGATACTTCGCCGTTGAGTTTTCTTTGTAGCTATCAAGGTTTTTAGAATCAATCACACAAATGACACCTTCCACAGAAATACCAAGATTTTGTAGCGATAAAAAGATAGGGAAAGGCTCAGATGCCCCTGAAGTTTCTACAAAGATAATCTCAGGCTGGTATTTTTCAATGATTTCAAGTACACCAGATTCAAATTCTTCTGCCAATTGACAACAAATACAACCCTCAGATATTTCAAGTACTTCAGAGTATACGTTACTCAAGATATTACCATCAATACCAATATCGCCAAATTCGTTGACAACAATAGCCACTTTTTTATCTGCAAAATGTTCTTTAACTGTGTTCGTTAGCATGGTCGTTTT
>WTAE01000219.1 GCA_013139765.1 Sulfurovum sp. | reverse complement strand
ATCTCAAAATATTTAAAAAAGCTAATTAGTTTTAAGAACTATTTTGGGGAAAAACCTTCGGAAATCCTAAATATGGGGAGCAAAAATAATCCTTTTGGGTGGAATGAAAGTATCTTTAGAGAATATCGGACATGATACTCAAAATAGCATTTTGAGTTTGACTTTTTTTGTTAAGAGACCTTGTATATTCGTGGAGGTTTGTAACTAATATTGACTTACTTCTGCGTCCCATCTAAAACAGGCACAAAGAGACATTGCTCAATGGTCTCAGAGGTAATACGTCCATTTTTCTTGTAATAGCGCGTAATAATATGATAATTTTCTCTCTCTTCTACAGGTGCCACAAGTATGCCACCTTCAGCCAATTGTTCAAAAAGTGCTTCAGGCACCTCTTTGGCTGTAGCAGAAAATAAAATACGCTCAAAAGGTGCATACTGTTTCCATCCACGTTGGCCATCGTCAAAACGGGTAAAGATATTGTTCATTTCTAAAGAAGAGAAGCGATTTTTTGCCTCTTTGAGTAGTTCATCAATACGTTCAATGGTAAACACACGACGACAGATTTTGGAGAGGATGGCCGCTTGATAGCCAGAGCCACAGCCTACTTCAAGCACAGAGTCTACGCCTGCTAGTTCAAGATGCTGTGTCATTTTAGCAACGGTTAAAGGAGAGGAGATCCATTGGCTCGCAGCCAAAGGAAGTGCGTCAAGGTTGTAGGCCAAATGTTTAAACTGTGTCGGCACAAATGCCTCTCTGTCCACAGCTAAAAGTGCCTCTTTGACATGGTCATCTAAGGCAAAGTGTTTTTCTATCTCTAACACGAGGTTTTGTCGTTGTCTCTCTTTAATCATTCTTTACTACCCATCTTAAAATCATGCGAAAGTTTATCTAAATCTTAGTTAAATAAACTTTTGAACTTCTCCCAAAGGCCTGGCTCTTCAATGCCTTTGTCTGCATTGTCCATTGTTGTAAAGCGTTCGCAGCCATCTTCATTTCCAAAGTCACATGCCTTTTTGTAAAAAGCTTTCTCTTTGCTTCTGCTTTTTTCCACACCAAAACCACCTCTATAGACAATAGCAACAGCATAACAGGCATTAGAACTGTTTAGGTCACAGGCATCTTCATAATATTCTCGAGAGAGTGTGTCATTGGCACGAATGTCATGTCCATCTCTATAAATGGTACCTAAACCTTCGCAGGCATCCACAATACCTCTTTTACACGATCCTTCAAGATACGGTCTAGCTGCACCAAAGTGTTTCTCTTCGTAGTAGTTGACACCCATAGCATCACAGGCTTTGTTCACACCATATTTACAAGATTTACGTAAATACTCTAGCCCTAAGGTTTTTTTCTCTTGGTCTTCTGCATTTTCACCTGTGGTGAGTGCTATTCCTGCAGTATAACAACTCTCTCCATTGCCATTTTTACACGCTTCAATTTGTGTTTCTAAGTCACTTGCATGGAGCAAGCCGAACATCAATCCTAAAGCCAAAATTAATTTCATTTTCATATCTCTCTCACTTTTATCTAACTGTCCATTACAATGTAACGGCGCATTTTCTTTATCTCTCGGAAGTCTATAGTAGCTTCTATTGCTTCTTGCTTATCATTCATTGTTTCTGCTCCTGTGGGAGAGATAATCGCTGAAGAAGAAGCCATATCTTCATCTGAAGAGTTAGAAATCATGACATAACACTGATTCATCACTGCCAACGCCCTAGAGAGGATCTCTAAGTGTCTTTTTCGGGGTTTTCCCCAACGTGCAGGTACCAAAACAACATCTGCACCCTCCACTTGTTTCCATAACTCTTTAAAACGTAATTCAAAACAGATCAGCAAGGCATACGAGACACCCTCCACTTCAAAAGGTTTAATCTTTTTCTTTTTTCCTGCTTTAAAATAAAGATCTTCATCTCCTAGTTTAAAGAGTTTGACTTTCTCTTGGGTATGAATGATTTTGTGTTTATGAATGACAATAGCTTGATTGACAAAATCATCTCCATCTTCCAAAATAAGTGTCAAGACAAGTACTTGATCTCCCACCTCTTTTTTGAGCGTTTTTAGTGCATTGGCAGAAAACTTTGCCGCAGTGACTAAGTGTTCATAGTCCAGTCCAGTTAAAAAGACTTCGGGCGCAAGGATAAGTTGTTTTTCTGGATTGTTTTTCAGATACGTCAAAAGCTTATCAAGATTCTCCTGATAACGCTTATGACTAGGAAGTTGTAAAGTGACAACATCCAAAGTTTTAGGTTTTTGAAGCATAGTATTTTCCTAAAAGTCGTCTAAATCCAAACTTCCTTTTGAATAATTGGTCACATTTCCTTCAAAGAAGTTGGTTTTCTGGTCATTAAACTTAGAGAAGTTATCGACCCACTTAATAGGATGTTCCACATTATAAAGTTTCTCCATACCTACTGCGTGTAGTCTTGTGTCAGCAAGGTATTTAATATACTGTTCAATAATCTCATCTGTAAGACCAAGGATTTGCCCTTGTGTAATGTAAGCGCCCCACTCACACTCTAGTTTTACCGCATCTCTAAACATTTGATAGACTTCTTCTTCTAACTCTTTGGTGAAAAGTTCTGGTCTCTCTTTTTTGGTGGTGTTAATCATGTTTTGGAAAAGTAAAAGGTGTGTCACTTCATCTCTTTGGATAAAACGAATCATTTGTGCTGTTCCCAACATTTTGTCTGAACGCGCCAAAGTGTAAAGGTACGCAAATCCAGAGTAGAAGTAGATCCCTTCCAAAATTTGGTTGGCAAACATGGCTTTTACAATGTTGGTATCTGAAGGGTTATTGGAAAGTTCCTCATAGACTTTTGCAATGGCATCATTTTTTGTTTTAAGCTTCATGTCTCTTCTCCAAAGCTCATAAATCTCTTTAGAGTTTGTCGAAATACTGTCAACCATTACCGCATAACTTTGTGAGTGTAATGCTTCTTCAAATGCCTGTCTCACAAGTATGAGATTTACTTCAGGTGCAGTAATAAAAGGGTTAAGGTTGTCAATAATGTTGTTTGTTTGTAAAGAATCCATAAAAATGAGTTGCGCCAACACTTTATCGTAAGCATCTTTTTCTGCCGAAGTGAGGTGTTTGTAGTCATTCACATCTCTTGTCATATCTACCTCTTTAGGGTACCAAGAGTTGTTCAGCATCATTTCCCAAAGGTTGTATGCCCACTGGTATTTGATGTCATTTAGCTCAAAAATTCCTGTTGGGTCTCCACCAAATATTTTTCGTTCAGATGTTTTTTCTTCTGATTCTGGGTTATATATCTTTTTACGTTCCATCTTCTATTTTCCTCTTAGTACTTCTTTGTAGAAATCTAATGATAATTTTAATTATTATACACATATTGGCTGATTTCTAGCTAGAGTAAAAAATATACGTCATTTATAGGTATAAGCAGAGGAAAATAAACAGATAACTTTTCAAAAAAGGGATT
>WTAE01000043.1 GCA_013139765.1 Sulfurovum sp. | reverse complement strand
AACCATTAATAGTTGCGCGTATGACCCCTGCACCTGTTAAAAACTCTGCATGGTTATCTACAGAAATACCTTTTTCATGGGCATAATGTGCCACTGCACGGGAGGCATTTCCACACATCGCAGCAGAAGAGCCATCGGCATTGTAAAAGTCCCATTCAAAATCGTACTTGGCATGTGGCATCACAACGACAAGCCCATCTGCACCCACACCATTTTGACGATGGCATAACTTCGCTGCAAGTGCCGACCTGTCTGACTTTTCATTTGCTGTCATCATCACAAAATCATTTCCATTGGCAGAGTATTTGGTCACATCCATTCAAAATCCTTCTTTATCTCTAGTGCAACACGTTTGCACTCGTTTTCTAAGTCCGTAAGTGTAGCACTATTATCTATAACATAGCGAGCTTTTTTTACTTTCTCTTCAATAGAAATTTGACTGTCAATTCTTTGTTGTGCTTCTTGCTCTGTACTCTCATCTCTTTGCATCAAACGTTGCAATTGTAAGTCCTGAGGTGTATAGGCCAATAAAACTTTCTCAATGGGATAACGTGAGCCCTCATAAAACAGAGGAATGTCTACCAAATACACCTTCTTTTTCTCATCTAAAGACTTGGCACGTTTTTCTATCTCATCATAAATGAGTGGATGTAAAAGTTGTTCTAGTGCTTGTCGTTTGCTTTTGTCTGCAAACACAATGGCACCAAGCGCTTTGCGGTCTACTTTTCCATTGATGACAATGTCTGCACCAAACATTTCTGCAATTTGCAAACTTTGAGCATCTAAAACTTCATGCCCTACTTTATCGGCATCAATCATTTCAAAACCCAAAGTAGCAAAAATCTTTGCTACGGTACTTTTCCCTGTGGCAATACCCCCCGTAAGGGCCACTGCATACTTAAAAACCTTTACCAAGATCTATACGCCTGGTACTGCATTTCATCGTAAGCATAAATGTCTGGTCTAAACTGTAACAGACCTTCATAGTCTACATAGGCAGTTAAATACGTAACATCCACAGGGACTTTTTGATCTAAGTTCAAGTAAGCTTTATTTTTACCTTTAAGTCTCTTTTGGGACTTTTCAAAGTCAACATTTTTGTTAAAAGTAGAAAAGGTTTTTAAGAGTTCTCTGGGCTTTTGTAAACGGATACAACCATGTGAGAAAGCACGTACATTTTTCTTAAACAAATGTTTACTCGGTGTGTCATGCATGTAAACAGAAAACTGGTTAGGGAAAAGAAACTTTACTTTCCCCAAAGCATTTTTATAGCCAGGCACTTGTGCAAAACGATAAGGCATCGTTTTAGAGTAACGGTATTGCCCCCAAGAGACGGACCCCCCAGATATTCTTTGTGCATCTGCACCCCAACCTGTATAAATTTCTATGCCTTGTCTAGCCATGGCATTAGGGTTTCTCATCAACTGAGGAATCATCTCTTTTTGGATAATACTTTTAGGTAAATTCCAATGTGGATTCAGCACAATGGTTTTGACGGTATTGGAAAAAATAGGTGTGGGGTTTTTACGTTTACCCGTAATCACTCTCATTTGCTGAATCAAGCTCCCCTCTTCTTCAAAATAGAGCGTATATGAAGGAATATTAATCGTAATATGTCTTTTGTTTTTTCTTACATGTAGCCACTTAATACGGTCAAGGTTTAAACGTATCTGTTTGATGCGTTCAGACAAAGGTACATTCAATGCTGCGATGGTGTTTTTCCCAATAACCCCTTTGGCTACGAGTCCATGACGTTTTTGAAAATGTATCACCGATTTTTGCAAACATTTATCATACACAGAACCCTCATCACCGTCGCAATAGACAAGGTCCCCACTGAGTGCCAAACGTCTTCTAAGTGCAGGCACAACACTATAAGATCTGCCTACTTTCAGACGTCCACTCAAAGCCAAATGATCCCAGCCTCCATCGTCTTCAAGTGCTAGGTACTTCTCTAAAGACTTTTTAAGTGCCTGGTAATGGTACGCTTTAGGGCTAGAACGTTCAAACATCTCTTTTAAAGAACCAAGTGCCACCGCTTGGGTCAATACTTTGATAGGGTTATACTCTGGTTTGTACGTCACCCATTCTGCTTTAATGCCTTCTGCCCGCAAGTTATACATACGTGCCTGAAACGCACCCCAGTTAATACTGCCATAAATTCTATACTCCATGTATGTTTTATAGAGTTTGGCAACCTCAAACTCAAGGGCTATTTTCCCTTTAACAGGGGTATAGTGGGCATAGAGTTCTTTTGCTTTTTGTTTGAGTGACAAGGCATTTTCTTTCAGCTTTACATCATCACTTAAAGTCTTGTCATTTTCTATCTCTAAAAAGAGGTCATTTGAAAAGTGTGAAAGGCCATTTTCTTGCACCCATACAGGCACAAAAAAGAGTTGGCTATAGAGTTTTTTAAGAAAATGTTTTTGAGGTAAAGTTTGCAAACTATCTAACATCACTGTAGAACCTACATCATGAAAAGTGGGGGTACTTTTAGCACTTAAGGTTTGTATGGTCATGCCCCAAAGACCTAACAACACAAGTAAAAGTTTTACATTCTCTTTCATCATTCCATTTTCCCTATATACACATTTAAATAAAGTATAGCAAAAGAATATCAATCAATCAATCATAAACAAGCCATTAACCCTTGTTTGTTAAAATATTTTATGCATTTTACCTTTGGCTCACCATACTTTTTAATACTATTGTTACTTTTACCTTGTTTTCTTTGGTGTAAACAGTATGTGAAACCTTTTTATTTTCCCAAAATTGACTGGATCAAAAGACAAAGCCCACTGCTCTCTTGGGAGCCTTGGCTCAAAATGTTCCTCTTTGCACTGATGGTCTTCGCCCTAGCCAAACCTTTTGTCTACGATGCCAAAGACAACCATTTTAAAAATGGCCGTGACCTCATTTTGGCTTTAGATGCTTCTGGCTCCATGGCAGAAAGTGGTTTTAATGTAGGAGACAGGCTTAAAAACAAGTTTGAAGT
>WTAE01000183.1 GCA_013139765.1 Sulfurovum sp. | reverse complement strand
GAGCGGGCTCAAAAATATAGAGGCAAATACACTTTTGAGACGTTAGCAGAAGATATTGCTGAGAATAGTTCTACGTTCAGTAACGTTGTTCCGGAAATCGGCACTTACAAATACCGTGTATACGCCTATAGCGGTACGATAGTATCGGAGGTTTCCAACGAAATACTGGTCAAAGTGGAAGAGATCACGCCTCCACCGTCGGGTACTTTTCTTGCACCGACAAACTTGAGTGCAAAACTTTCAAGAAGAACTGAAACGGTAGCATTGAGCTGGAACGATCAGAATGCTGATACTGAGTACTTTATTATTGAAAGAAGCAGTGATGGTAGTAATTGGGCTGAAATTGTAGGACCAAATACTGCTGATACTGTCACTGTCACTGAATATGTTGATAGTCTCAGCAACCAGGTAGGAACTTTTTACTATCGGGTTAAAGCGTATAAAGCTGGAGAAACATCCGATGCCTCTAATGTAAAAAGCATTATAAAACGGTGATCTATCCTACGGACTCAAAAGCTTGAATGCTTTTGAGTCCTACTTAACATAATGCATATTCTCTGAAGTATGGCTCTCTGAGCAAAACCAATACCGTGAAATTAACACAAGTGACTTCCAAGCAAGACGTGCCAAAATACGTTTTAAAGATGGTAAGAAAAATAGATTTGTACATACTTTAAATGCTTCTTCACTCGCAGTTGGACGTACGATTGTTGCCATTATGGAAAATTACCAAAATGAAGAGAGAAGCATAGAAATATATGTAACGTGTAGGTAGGGGTGAGAGCACCCCGACCTACGGTTTTATTACGAAAAAATTACGAGTGTTACACAGTTTTCGAAGAATCACTGTGACGTGACTTTAACTTCCCTTCCATACTTACGTAAGAGTTTAATGCACCAATGTAAGCTCTGGCAGATGCTAACATAGTGTCTATGTTAAGCCCATGACCAATGATGGCAGGTTCGCCGTTAAATGACACTTTTACGGTGACAGATGCCAAGGCATCTTTCCCTTCACTCACTGAGTTTACTTTGTAGTCATCAAGTCTACCTTCTTGGCCTGTAATACGGTCAATGGTCTTGAAAATCGCATCAATGGTACCTTTACCTATACTCGCATCAATAATCTCCTCACCATCTTTCTTGATGCTTACGGCTGCAGAAGGTACACCGTTGGAACAATCCATCAACTGTAAAGAGATTAACTCGTAGACTTGTGTGGCTTTAGTCATTTCGTTGGTGACTAAGGCACGTAAGTCATCGTCATAAATGTCTTTCTTTCTGTCGGCTAAAATCTTAAAACGTTCAAAAGAGGAATTTAAGGCATCTTCTTCCAAAATAAATCCTAACTTGGATAATTTGTCTTTAAACGCAGCACGTCCAGAGTGTTTTCCTAAGACCAAAGTGTCATCCATGTCTAAACCAATGTCTGCAGGTCTGATGATTTCGTATGTCTCTTTGTTTTTTAACATACCATCTTGGTGTATCCCTGACTCATGTGCAAAAGCATTTTTCCCTACAATCGCCTTGTTAGGTTGAGGTTCAATGCCTGTAATGTTGGCAATCAAACGGCTTGAGGGGTAAATCTCTTTGGTGTTAATGTTTGTTTCATAGTCTGCAAATACATCTGAACGTGTTTTTAATGCCATGACAATCTCTTCAAGCGCAGCATTTCCTGCACGTTCACCTAAACCATTGATGGTACATTCTACTTGTCTGGCACCATTAATGACAGACTCTAAAGAGTTTGCAACCCCTAAGCCTAAGTCATTGTGGTTGTGTACAGAGATGATGGCTCTGCCTTTGGTGTATTCACTCATCTCTTTGACCATTGCGCCAATCTCAAAAGGCAATCTAAAACCTACCGTGTCTGGTAAGTTAATGGTGCTAGCACCTGCTTCAATAACTGCGTCAGAAATCTCTTTCATGAAACCCATGTCAGAACGCCCTGCATCTTCACATGAAAACTCTACATCATCCACAAAAGTACGTGCATATTCTACTGCACGTACAGCACGTTTAATGACTTCATCGGGAGTCATTTTAAGTTTGTATTCCATGTGTATTTTAGAGGTGGCTATGAACGTATGGATACGTTTCATTTTTGCTTTGGCAACGGCTTCACCTGCTGCTTTGACATCTGAGTCAATGGCACGTGCCAAAGAACAAACTCGTGAATTTGTGACACGTTGTGCAATTTTGTCAATGGCATCAAAGTCTCCAGGGCTCGCTGCGGCAAATCCTGCTTCAATGATGTCTACACCCAAACGCTCTAACTGTGCCGCGATTTGGATTTTTTCTTCAGTGTTCATAGAAGCCCCAGGGCTCTGCTCACCATCTCTTAATGTGGTATCAAATATTAATATTGTGTTTTTTTTGCTCATAGGAATAACCTTATTGTTATAAAAAGCCATTTGGCTTGAAAATTGTCTAATTTTACCTAAATATCGATTAGGTGTCTTAGAAAAGTTTGCTTGTGTTGTAAAAAAGTATGGATAGTTAGACTATTAGAGTGCGAGCAGTAGCAGGAGAGAAGTGTCTTTAGTGAAAATTGTTGTGTTGTTTATGATTGTTTTCATAGTATTCTCCTGTTATTTTTTAAAATTATACATCATTTATATTGGCATGTCAAGGAAAGGTCGATAAATCGACCCTACAGGAGGGTATGCGTAGGGTCGGTTCACCGACCAGAAAATGGATCATTTATCTTGACGTTTGCTGGAACCAAACCTGCGGCTATTGAGCGTATTTAAAGCTCTTATTGGCCCATAAAGGGTGTACGCCAAAATAATTACGGCAAAACCTTCTGCTGAAAAGAGGTAAAGTAAAGAAGCCACTAAGACAAGGACAATCATAGTTTTAAAGACAAGCGGTCTGTCAAGTTCTACTTTTTTAAAAGATGGGTAGCGAAAGTTCGAAACCATAAGCACTGCCACGCCAAGGGTAAAAAAGAGAAGCACGATGCTGTAGTCTTCTAGGGCGTACTTGTTAAAAAGAAGGATCCACATGGAAACAAATACGGCAGCCGTGGGGATGGGTAAACCTATGAAGACATTGGGGTCAGTTTTTGCCGTTGAAATATTAAAACGTGCCAAACGAATGGCTCCAAAAATGACATACAGTGCAGAGACTAAAATACCAAAACGACCAAACTC
>WTAE01000218.1 GCA_013139765.1 Sulfurovum sp. | reverse complement strand
GCAAAAGAGATAGGAATACCCATCGCTACAACAGATGCAATACGTACATTGATGAGTAGTGCCATCGAGAGGAATACCAGTACCAGTCCAAACATCAAGTTTGCAATAACGGTATTGAGCCTGTCTTTTACCGGCTTGGAACTATCCTGATAAAAATTAAAATAGACTCCAGGAAACTCTTCAGAAAGTTTTTCTTTCGCATACGCTTGTATCTCTTCTGAGATATGCATAGAGTTACCCTCTGGCCCTTTAGAAATGACAAGCGTAATACTGTTGCGTCCATTAAAGGTTGAAAGTGTTGTATTTTGAGGATAAGATATCTCAACTTTTGCAACATCACCAAGCCTGACTTGTTTTTCTCCTATTTTGATAAGTGATGCTTCCCACTCTTCTTTATTCTCTTTTCCACTTACAGTCGAAACAAAAATATAGTTTCCACCCTCCTCTATATCACCTATAGGATAAATATAGGAGAGTTTTGAAACTGCTGCGATAATGGCAGCAGGGTCAAGTCCATACGCTCGTACAGCCTCTTCATTTACCTGTATAGAAACTTCCTGATCTGAATCTCCGTAAATCTGTATTTCACTTACATAAGGATTTCTAGAAATTTTAGATTTGACCTCTTTGGCTACTTCTATCAATTGACCTTTATCCATCCCTTCAGAAGAGAGTGATAGTCTGATGAGTGGTCTATTATGTGTCAATATCTCTGCGGTGGGTTCTGTCATATCAGCAGGAAGATACTGTCTGCTTCTAGCGATGGCATCTTTGGCTTTATTGAGTGCATCCGTTTTGTCTGCACCATCGTTAAGGTCCAAAACAATAGAAAAGCTACCTGACTTGATGATCGTCTCTATCTTATCGATACCCTGTATATTGCCTAGTTCATCTTCAATGTCACGAACCGCCATTTTATCTAGGTTGTCCGCACTGGCGCCTGCATAAGAACCTCTGATAGAAATTTTATCTAAAGAGATCTCTGGAAAGAGTTCTTTGGGAATGTTGTAATAGGCATTGATACCTAAAAAAAGGATGAAGATGAGTAACACATAATTCAGACTTTTGTTCTGGATAAAGTAGTTAATGATTCTCATCATAAGAGTTCCTTCTAAAATCTTGGCTTATGCGCTTTTTACTTACTTCGTATACGTCTATTTTCTAAAAAAGTCTTTTACAGTTTTTTCAAAAATGCAGAGATGATAAAAATACTCGTACCGTTGACTTTACCTTGAATGTGTGTCGGGTCACCAGGTACCATACGGATGTTTTTAACCGTAGTACCTTGTTTGGCCGTAAACCCTGCACCTTTAACCACCAAGTCTTTAATGATACTCACAGCGTCACCTTCGACTAATATAGTTCCATTTGAATCACGCACAGGTTCTACATTTTCTACGGCTAGTCCTTCTTCTGCCCAAGCTTTAACATCGTCTTCTAAATAGAGCATGTCTAACTGGTCTTGTGCACCTAGTTTCGTCAGCAGTCTGTACGCCATCACTTGCACCGCTGGCTCGGTACTCCACATGGAGTCATGTAGACAATTCCAATGTTTTTCATCTTTTGTTGGTTCGTCTATGCTTGTCACACAAGTCTCACAAATAGTAATTGTATCTTCTTTGGGTGTTACAGTATAGGCAGTTAAGCCCTCTTCACTTCCACATAAATCACATGCCATTGTTCATCCTTAAAAATAATTACTGTATTTTACCCTACAAGCGATAAGTAAGCGTTGTCACTTTTTGAAGTATTTCATCTTTTGTGCCATCTTTTAGTACTTTCCCCTGTTCTAAAACAATGATTCTGTCTGCCAAAGCATACGAAGCTTTGGCATCATGACTGACCATTAGCGTAGTAGTCCCAAAGGCTGTGTGTAGTTTGGCTATTTCATCTTGTAGTTTCTCTCTCATCTTTTCATCTAACGAGGAGAGCGGTTCGTCCATCAAGAGGAGTTTTGGTCTGTTCATCATGGCACGACAAAGAGAAACACGCTGTTTTTGTCCTCCACTGAGCCCTTTCACATTTCGTGAAGCAAGACCTTTAAGTTCTGTAAGCGTAAGTAGTTTTTCTGCTAAAACTTTGTCATCTTTTACAAAACGTAAATTCTCTTCTACCGTCATATTTTCAAAGAGTGCATAGTCTTGAAAGACAAATCCTATCTCTCTTTTTTGTGCAGGCATGGATTGCCACGATTGTCCTTCTACAACAATCTTACCCTCAGCCTTCTCTAAACCTGCCAACACTCTAAGTAAGGTGGTTTTACCTGAACCACTCTCCCCCATTAAGACGGTGAAACTTCCCTCTTCTATCTCTAAATTAACATCTAAAAACATAAGACCTTGACTACCCTGTAGACTCTTTTTTATCTCTATTTTAAGCATTAGTGTATGCCTATCTTTTTGTACTGATGGTTAAAAATGTACACCGCTAGGAGAACAAAAAAGCTCATGCCGACCATAATGCCAGAGTAAATGTGTGCTTTGCCATACTCTAACACTTCCACCATTTCATAAATGGCCACGGAAGCGACCTTTGTCTCATTTGGGATGCTTCCACCCACCATGAGTACCACACCAAACTCTCCAACCGTATGTGCAAAAGTGATGATGAGTGCGGTAATGAGTGAAGGTTTAATGTTCGGCAAAGCCACATGCCAAAGGGTTTGAAGTTTAGACTTGCCAGCTA
>WTAE01000157.1 GCA_013139765.1 Sulfurovum sp. | reverse complement strand
GCTATGATAAGCCCACCTTTATTCCCACCTTCTGGCCCCATATCTACAATATAATCTGCATTTTTAACCATATCAAGGTTGTGTTCTATGACCACCACTGAGTTTCCAAGTTCAACCAAGTGATGTAAAACCCCTGTGAGTCTGTCTACATCTGCAAAATGCAGTCCAGTCGTAGGCTCATCTAAGATGTAGAGTGTTTGACCTGTGTCTTTACGGCTTAACTCTTTAGAGAGTTTAATACGCTGTGCCTCACCACCTGAAAGTGTCGTTGCATTTTGCCCTAAATTAATGTAGTCAAGTCCAACATCTGTCAGGGTTTTTAACTTCACCGCGATCATAGGAATGGCTTTAAAGAAGAGAAGTGCTTCACCCACAGACATTGCAAGTACATCTGCAATAGACTTACCTTTATAGAGGACTTCTCTTGTTTGCGCATTGTAACGTGTGCCATCACAGGCATCACAAGAGACAAGAACGTCCGGTAAAAAGTGCATCTCAATTTTGATTTGCCCATCTCCCTGACACTTCTCACAACGCCCACCTTTAACATTAAAGGAGAAACGCCCTATTTTGTAACCACGTAGTTCTGCTTCTTTTGTTTGGGCAAAAAGTTTACGTATTTCATCCATAATACCTGTGTAAGTTGCAGGGTTAGACCGTGGTGTACGCCCGATGGGACTTTGGTCTAGGTAAATCACTTTATCTAACATTTCAAGGCCTGTAATCTCTACACCATCTACTTTGTTTACTTTTTTTGCACGGTTAAGCAACTCTCTAGCCACAGGCAGAAGAGTTTGTAATATCAGTGAAGATTTTCCAGAACCACTGACCCCTGTGATACACACAAAGTTTTGCAGAGGGATTTTAGCATCAAGCTTTTCAATGTTATTAAGTGTGACATTTTTTATCTCTATCCACTCTTTTTGCTCATTGTCATGTGAGTATGTGATATCTTTTCTTCCATACATATAGTCCGCAGTCAAAGTTTTGGCTTTTGCCAACTTTTTTGCATCACCAGCAAAAACAACTTCTCCACCAAATTCACCAGCCCCAGGACCAATGTCAATGATATAATCTGCGGCTAAAATGGTCTCTTTATCATGCTCAACCACAATAACAGAGTTCCCTTTCTCACGTAAAGAGTTGAGTGTACGGATGAGTTTCATCGTATCACGCTCATGTAGCCCAATACTTGGTTCATCTAACACATACATGACACCTGTAAGTCCTGAACCAATCTGTGAAGCGATACGAATACGCTGCGCTTCCCCACCAGAAATTGAACGTGCATCACGGCTAAGGGTAATGTATCCAAGTCCTACATCATAGAGGAAATACAGTCTTTCATACAACTCTTTGAGTATAGACTCTGCAATGGTTTTTTGCTGTTCATCTAAGTGTGAAAAGCTCTCTTCACCTGCAAACAGAGCATAAGACTTCTCAATAGGCATATTGATAATATCTGCAATATTGAGACCTTCAATTTTAACCGCTAAAGAGCGTGGACGAAGTCTATGTCCATCACACTTGTCACAGACTTTTTCTGTCATATACTCAGAAAGATCTTTCTCTTCTTTAAACATATCATGTGCAAACTTAACCACACCAGGCCATTCTCTATTAAGCTTATGGCGTTTCCATAAAAAGTCTACCGTGCCACCATTACCATAGAGTATGGCTTTTTGCTCATGTGTTTCTAACTCTCCGTAAGGTTTTTTAATGTCAATGCCATTTTGTTCACAAAAAGCATTGAGAAACTTCGTATAATAACTCTTGTTAAACCCATACATAATCTTTACAGCGCCCTTGTCAATGCTAAGCTCTTGATCTATCACTTTTTTAAGATCAATCGCATAACGAATACCCAGTCCATCACAGGCTGGACAAGCCCCTTTAGGTGAGTTAAACGAAAAAGAGACAGGTTCTAAAGGCTCAAAAGAGAGTTTACAGTCAAAACAAGCCAAGTGTTCAGAGTAGTGCATGTGTTGACGTTCAAAGTCTACTTCTTCAAAATTAAGTACTTCAATTTCAAGTTCACCATAAGACTCTTTGAGCGCTTTTTCAACATCTTGCCCTATACGGTCGCGACTCTCTTCTTTTACAACCACACGGTCAATCACTACTTTAATGGTATGTTTTTTGGTTTTAGAAAGTTCAATTTCATCATCTAAACGTACCATAACACCGTCTATCATAGCGCGTATATAGCCTTTGTGACGTAATGACTCTAACATGTCTACAAAGGTACCTTTTTTCTCTTTCACTAAAGGTGCCATAATGACAAGCTTTGCCCCATTTGGCAAACGCAACACTTCTTCAATAATGTCCGAAGCAGACATCGAAGAGATAGGTTTACCACACTCATGACAATGCTGCTCCCCTACACGGGCAAAAAGCAGTCTTAGGTAGTCATAAATTTCTGTAATGGTCCCAACGGTTGAACGTGGGTTTTTAGAAGTCGTCTTCTGGTCAATAGCAATGGCAGGTGTAAGCCCTTCTATCTTGTCAACATCAGGTTTTCCTACACGTCCTAAAAACTGTCTCGCATACGAAGAGAGAGACTCAATGTAACGACGTTGCCCCTCTGCATAAAGGGTAGAAAAAGCCAAAGTAGACTTCCCCGAACCAGAAATTCCAGTCACGACAACCAGTTTGTTTTTAGGGATGCTTATATCTATATTTTTTAAGTTATTTTCTCTTGCACCATATACGTGAATCATATCATTTTTGTTTTTCAAAGTTTTTTCCTATTAAAGCCGTCTATCGCATGCAAACAGCCAAAAAAATTAATCTGTAAGTATAGCATATATAAAGGCTGTGACACCCTACGACACCCTCTATATTTTAATAGAGATAGCAATACATCCCAAAATTTGACTTATATATATAATTAAAGTATAATTTATATACCAAAACTATATTTAAAAGGAATTCTATGCAGTTTGAATACGATAGTAATAAAAGTCGTATAAACAAAGAAAAGCATGGTATAGACTTTGTAGAAGCGCAAAATTTGTGGAAAGATGAGGATGCTCTCATTGTTCCTGCGAATACTACTGGTGATGAGTTAAGATATGCTCTCATTTCATTTTTCAATAAAAAATGTTTTGTGGCTATTTTTACTATACGAGAAAATATCTTTCGCATCATCAGTGTGAGAAGATGTAGAAAAAAAGAGGAGAATAATTATGAAAGCAATCAGTAACAAAGAGTTTGACGAAAAATTTGATAATGACGAAGATGTAAGTGAACATCTTGATTTCTCAAAAGCTATAAAATTAAAAGATTTTAATAAGTTGAAAACAGACACTAAAAAAGTGAATGTAGATTTCCCAGAATGGGTGATTAACGCACTTGATGAAGAAGCTAAAAAGATTGGTGTTACTAGACAATCTATAATTAAAGTTTGGATTGCAGAAAGACTTAAAGCAGAATCAGACCACTTACACGCAAGTTAACAAAAATATATTGAGATAAAAGGATATAGACATGATAACAATAGAAATAATGACAGAGTTTTTAGGTTGGTGTTCAGTAATTAATATTGGGATGTTAACATTATCTTCAATGTTTGTAATACTCTTTAAAGATACTGCAGTGAAAATCCATACTACAATGTTTAAGGTAGATAAAACGTTTTTAGATCAAGAATATTTCAAATATTTAGGACACTATAAAGTCATAACTATAATATTTAATATTGTTCCCTATTTTGCACTAAAAATAATGACTTAATTGATAGTTTACTCGCATTACAGCTCCCGCTGTGATGCATATATCGGAACCTTTTTCTCTTCTAAGGTTTATATATAAAATACTATTTGATAACGTCGGGGTAAGGGTACCCCGAGCTACGCGCCCCATGTCATTATGTAGCAAATAAATTAAGCTATAATACGTTTAATATAAGCACCCATACTAAGGATACACCATCAAAGCATTTGAAAAATTAAATTTACACCCTGACATACTTAGAGCTGTTGCACATGAGAAGTATGAAAATGCTACAGCCATTCAAAACAAAGTGATACCTGCTGCGATGAAAGGTAGAGATATCTTGGGTGCTTCTAAGTCTGGTACAGGAAAGACTGCAGCTTTTGTACTTCCACTGCTTAACAAACTTCAAAAAGTGGTTAAAAAAGATGAGAAAGTAGTTCGTGCGCTTATTATTGTGCCTACCATTGAACTTGCAGACCAAGTTTCTCGTACCATTGTTTCTTTTTCTAAGTATTTAGACATACAAACGGTAAAAGTACAAGGTGGCTCTAAAAAAACGGAGCAGATACAAAGACTCAAACAAGGTGTGGACATTGTAGTAGCCACTCCTGGACGTCTTCAAGACTTCATCGCTGAGAAAAAGATTAACCTTGAGCATATCAATACCATCATACTCGATGAAGCAGACACCATGCTTGAACTGGGTTTCCTGGGTGAGATAAAACAGATCTTAAAAAGCTGTAGCCAACCTAAACAGATGATGTGTTTTTCTGCCACGATTTCACAGAATATAAAGAAGCTTTCTAAAGATTTTTTAAATGATCCTCTCATTATAGAAGTGAGTAATAGACGTGATGTGGTTAATGCCATTCATCACAGAGCCTATAAAGTAGACAAAAAACGTAAAGCTGAACTTGCTGCCAAACTTGTGCAAGAGATGGGTGAAGACCAAGTCCTTATTTTCGTCAATAAAAAAGACGTTGCAGATAAACTTTTTGAGTACTTCAAAAGTAAAGACATTTGGACCACTGTCATTCATGGTGACATTAACCGTGGGGGACGCGCCAGAGCACTCAGTACTTTTAAGTCTAAAAAGACACAAGTACTCATAGCCACAGACATTGCTGCAAGGGGTATAGACATTCCTGAACTGCCTTTGGTCATCAACTATGACTTACCAGAAGAGACAGACAGCTTCACACACAGAGTAGGAAGAACGGGGCGTGCCAACCGTAAAGGTGGCGTCATTACCCTACTGACTATCTTAGACTACAATGCTTTTTCAACCATTGAAAAGCACTTAAAATTGAACGTCAAACGTGACATTATGCCAGGCTTTGAAATTAGCGATAAACAGCCAAGACAAGCGCGTCCACGTAAGAAAAAATTGAGTGAGAAAAAAGGGAAGATTGATTACGATAAAAAACGTAAATTTACTTACGCTGCTCAAAAAAAGAAAAGGCAAGAAGCCAAAGCAGACAAAGATAGAAGACAAAAGAAGTAAAGAAGTGTTTGTCAAACCCACTTGGGTTTGACAAAAGTTAAAGACTATTTAGAACTTGCGAAAAATCTCCATACAAGCCCTGCCAATATAGCGCCTGCTATCGGTGCCACCCAAAATACCCACAACTGACCCATCGCTGCTGTATCTGCAAACAATGCTGCTGCTGTACTTCTTGCAGGATTCACAGACGTGTTAGACACAGGAATAGAGATAAGGTGAATGAGCGTTAAACCTAAACCAATGGCAATGGGTGCAAAACCAGCAGGCGCTTTAGCATCTGTGGCTCCCAAAATGATGAACAAAAACATAAATGTCATAACTACTTCTGTAATGATGACAGAGCTTAAGTTGTATTTACCCGGTGAAAGCTCGCCAAAACCATTAGAAGCAAACCCACCTGCTTCAAAACCTGCTTGCCCTGAAGCTATAAGATAGAGTACAAATGCACCCAGTGTTCCACCAACGACTTGCGCTACAATGTAAGGAAGTAACTCTTTTGTTTCAAACTTTCCTGCTGTCCATAAACCAAACGATACCGCTGGGTTAAAGTGTCCACCTGAAATGTGCCCTACTGCGTAAGCCATGGTAAGTACCGTCAAACCAAAAGCGAAAGCCACACCTAAAAACCCTATACCTACGTCTGGGAAACCTGCAGCTAAGACTGCTGCCCCACACCCTCCAAGTACCAACCAAAATGTACCGAAAAACTCAGCACCTAACTTTTGTATTAATGACATATTCTTTTCCTTTTCATTCAAATATCTACCCAATTATTATAGCTAACAAATATATGAACCCTCTGGTAAACCTAGACGTTCACAACATCCCTAGCTTTTGTCTAGACTAGGCACTCTTTTGAAAGCCTAGCCTTAGCTAAGGTGAAAAAGAGTAACGACGTATAGGCGAAAGCTAGTGATGCCCGAAGGGTGGGCTTTGCAAACGCAATCTTGCATCAGATATTTACTTCGTCTTAACTATGGCTAGGACTTGAAAATCTCTTATACAATCTCACATTTGCAAAACCCATTGTGAATGTCTAGGTTTATCAGAGGGTTCATATGCTAGTAAAGAAAAAGACTCACACTTTTTTAAATGTGGCAAAAAGAGGATTGTGGTCTGAAAGTTTAGGCAGACTCTCACAGTGAGCAGAGACTAAGGCTAAATCGCGGTATAAGATAAAGTCTAAAGGTTTACCCATAAAACTTTTTACTGCATCTGTACTCATAAAAGGCACAGACTTTAGTCCCATATCTGCAATGAGTGTTTCTAAATTTTGCATACGGGTTTTGTTCCATGTGTTAAAGTCTCCAGCAACAATCAATGGGCCTTTATGGTGACTAATGAGTGTTAAGAAACGTTCTAGCTCTTTTTGGTGACTTTTACTTTCTCTAAAATTGATAGCATGTACATTTAAAATGAGAAGTTCAGTGTTATCGGCAAAAAGGTAGCTACTCAAAAGTAAACTTTTATGGGGACCAAAGAGACTCTCTTTCCCTTGAGATAAAAATGCTTCTGATTTACGTGATTCTACTCTTGAAGCTGTAAGTACCCCATAGAAAGTCTTTTTGACTTCTAAGTTTGCCGCTGCATCAAAAGCAAAGTTTGGAAGGGTAAATGCTGCGTCATCTCTAAAATTGGCTTCTTGTAAAAGAAAAAAATCATAGTCATCTTCTATGCTTTCGAAATAAGACTTTAATGCTACACTTTTCGTATTATTTTTGTGCACATTCCAACATAAAAGTGAAAATTCTTCCGTGACAAAGCTTTCACACTTTACGGCACAAGAACGATGATGAAGGCGTGAAGGTAAAAACATTAGAGTAAAGGGGCAAACACTTTCATTATATTTTCAACTGCTTCTCTAAATTTAGAAGGTTTATCCAAACCTCTTGTGGAGTTTTCCATCAGACCATTCATCCATGACGATAAACTAACAATAAAAGCTTTATTGTAAACAAAAGTAACTACTTCATAGTTAAGAAAGAGGCTACGGTTGTCCAAGTTTACTGAACCTACCATACCCCCAAGAGAATCAAATAAAATGGCTTTTGCATGTAACATTTCACCCTCATATAAGACCACATCTACCCCTACTTTTTCAAGCTCTCTCATGTAAGAACTTCTAGCGATATCGGTAAGAAGATTGTCACTCTCTTTTGGCGTAATGAGTTTGACATCTACCCCTTTATGTTTGGCAATAACTAGGGCTTGCACCATGTTTTCATCCGGGACAAAGTATGGTGTCACAATCCAAATACGCTCTTCTGCCGTGTAAATGCTGTTTAATAGCGTTTCATACAAAGCATCTGTAGGGATGTCTGGACCAGAGGGTACCACTTGTACGAGATACTCCCCTTTATGCTCTTTATGCTCTGCTATCAATTCAGGTTTTTCATCTGCAGTGGTTGCATAAGACCAGTCATTGTGAAAAATGGAGTAAAAATCATGTACTGCAGGGCCTTCTAGCAGGTACATTAAGTCATTCCAACGTTTACTTCCATCTGCTTCACCCATATAGTCATTGGACAGGTTCATCCCTCCACTTAGTACTCTTTTTTGATCAAAAAGGTAAATTTTCCTATGGTTTCTTAGGTTTATATAGTTTTGGAAAGGACGTTTTAATACAGGAACAAAAAAAGCAACTTCTCCCCCTGCTTTTTTGAGTGCTTTAAAACCTTTTTGATTAAACGAAGCAGAGAGTGAACCTACCAAGTCTAACAACAAACGCACCCGTACACCCTCTTGTGCTTTAAGAATGAGTGCTTCAATCAAGACTTTGGTTGTTTTGTCAAATTCAAAGACATAGGTACCAATGTCTATGCTTTTTGTAGCATTGTGTATCTCTTCTAACATCTGTTTAAAAGCTGCTTCACTCGAAGTAATGAGTTCAAAGTTATTGGCTTTGGTAGCAGGAGGAATAGCATTTTTTTCTAAAATACTTAAGATGCTATGGTTGGAAGACTCTACAATATACTCGTTATGTTGCGCAGGTGTATGAAACTCCACATACTCTTTATCTTTATTCTTGGGTGTACGTTTACGTATACCTATGACAAAATAAAGAGGCACCGTGATAAAAGGCAAGAAGATAATGGCCATCATCCATGAAATCATAGAGGTAGGAGAGCGTTTTTGGTAAAGAATATGCCCAATGGCAGTAAAGACCAACAAACCACCTACTATAATAAAAAAATAGCTTAGTAACAGATGTGTAATTGTCATTTCTCTTCCTTGTAATTCATTATATCATATTAGCTATGCAAATATATAACTACGATATTTAGGTATAATCTTCACATGATAGAAAACATCCAAACACAAAACTTTACTTTAGTACTCTCTGGTGGTGGTGCATTGGGCATTGCACACTTAGGGGTACTGCATGACTTGGAGGCACAAAATCTTGTGCCAGCAGAACTTGTGGGGACCAGCATGGGTGGCATCATAGCTGCTTGTATGTCCATTGGTATGTCTGAAGCAAAAACCTATAAAGAAATACAAGCATTTTCATCATTAACAAAGTGGTTGCAGTTCTCATTTTCCGGGAATGCCATCATTAACAATGGAAAAATAGCTGCCATTTTTGACAACATTTTTGCCGCTAAAAAAATGAAAGATACAAACATCCCTCTCAAACTCATTGCAACACATTTAAACAATGGCCATAAACGTGTTTTTACAGCAGATGACGATGTATATATTAAAGATGCACTCTTAGCAACTATGGCTATACCTGGTGTCTTTTCTGAACATGTCATTGAGGGAGAAACCTATGCAGATGGTTTTTTATGTGAGAATTTAGGTCTAAGTGAAGCCACGCAAGAAAAGGTTTTGGCTGTAAATGTCTTAGGCGAAAACTCTTTCGATAAAAACTTACCCAATAACTTTTTCAAAACAGCCAATGTACTTGAAATGTTTGAGAAGTCTATACGTTTACTCATCTATAACCAAAGTAAAACACAGATTAAAAATTCGGAGAAAGAGATCTATCTCATTGAGCCTATGACAAGAGAGTATGCGACCTTTTCTTTTCATAAACATAAAGAGATACGTGCTTTAGGATTAGGTCTATTATGATAACTGATGGTTTTAGCTACCTCGCACTCCTCATGATAATTGCCGCAGGAGTAGTCTACACGGAGAAGAAGAGCCAACACAAACTCTTTGAGTATCTCCCTGCCATTGTAATCATTTACTTTGTGGTGATGTTGGCTTCTACCTTTGGTCTATGGGAGAAGAGTGAGTCTGTGACAGCTACCTACAAGTCTGTCAAGTCAAACCTTCTACCTGCCATGATTTTCCTTATGCTCTTACTTGCAGACATGCGAGAAATATTTAAACTTGGTAAAAAAATGTTGCTGACTTTCTTCCTAGCTTCTTTGAGCATAGCCCTTGGATTTATAGGTATGTTCACCCTCTTCCAAAGTTCTTTTGGCGCAGAAGCATGGAAACCTTTTGCCGCACTCTCAGGCTCATGGATGGGTGGAACTGCCAACATGGTTGCCATACAAGGTGCCCTTGATTTACCAGATGCTGCCATGGGTTACACCCTACTCATTGACTCCATTGACTACGCCATTTGGGTCATGATGCTCTTGGCCCTTGTCCCTTTTGCTAAAAAGTTTAACACTTGGAGCAAAGCAGATACTTCCGTCATAGACGAAGTAGGCAAACGTCTTAGCCTCAAAGAAGCAAACAAAAAGCCCCTAAGTTTTGACTCCCTCTTTTTACTCTTAGCTTTAGCCTTCTTTGTCTCTGCACTTTCACAGTACGGTGCGTCTTTCCTTCCAACGTCAGATTTTCTCACCCAAACCACATGGGTAGTGATACTTGCCACCCTCATAGGTATACTCTTTGCCATGACACCTTTGGCAAAAGTCTCAGGCTCTTCTGAACTTGCAAACATCATGCTCTACCTCATTGTCGCTCTCATAGCAAGCCGTGCCAACTTCGCAGAACTTACCCAAGCCCCACTCTATATTGTGGCAGGGTTTGTCATTTTGCTTATACACGCTGCTATCATGCTCATCTTTGCCAAACTCTTCAAACTCGACCTCTTCTCTCTAGGTGTAGCATCTCTAGCCAACATAGGTGGCGTAGCCTCTGCCCCCATACTTGCCTCTGCCTACTCAAAAGCCCTCATTCCCATAGGTGTACTCATGGCAATGATGGGTTATATTCTTGGTACTTTTGGTGGATTGATGGTTGGGAAGGTTTTAGAGATGATAAGTGGGTCTTAGGATTATAAGACAACTTACATATCTAAAGGACTAGCAACCCTACCCTTGTTCATCTCAGCTACCACATGCGTGTAAATCATCGTCGTTTCTACAGATTTATGTCCCAAAAGTTCTTGTATGCTTCTCAAGTCAATCCCGCTTTGTAAAAGGTGTGTCGCATACGAGTGTCTAAATATATGAGATGTCACTCTTTTATGTACTTTTGCTTTTAATGCTGCTTCTTTAATATTTCTTCCTAATGTCTTTTCATGCACATGATGCCTACGTATGATTTCAGATCTTGGATCTTTTGACACATTACGCATAGGAAAAAGAAACTGCCACTTCGTTTCAAACTTTGCTTTTGGGTATTTACGCTCCAATGCATAAGGCATATAAACAGAGCCATATCCATCTGCAACATCTTTGGTATGTACCCCTTCAACATAGTCAACCTGTGCTTTTAATCTTTGTTTTATTACTTGTGGCAAAGGAACCGTCCTGTCTTTTAAACTCTTACTATCCCAGATATACACTTTATCAAATCCAAAGTCTATATCTTTTATACGTATGTTTAAAGCTTCACTCATACGCAAGCCACATCCATACATTAAGTATACAATTAGTTGATACGTTCCCGTAAGATTATCTATCACTTTTTTTACTTCCTCCTTGGTGAGGACTTGAGGTATATGTTTTCTCTCTCGTGCGCGCAAGGCTTGTATGTTCCACGCACTCATATCTATGCCTAACACTTCTTTGTAAAGAAAGAGTATCGCAGAAAATGCTTGATTTTGAGTAGAGGGAGATACTTTTTTCTCTACTGCAAGATGTGTTAAAAATGCTTCTATCTCAGATTTAGCCATTTGTATGGGATGTTTTTTATTGTGGTAAAAAATATAATGTTTCAACCAATGGACATATGTTTTTTCTGTCGATAAACTGTAGTGTTTAAATCGTATTTTATCTCTCACTACGTCTAAAAGTTTCTTTTTCACTTCCATACTTGACTCCTTAGTTAAAGAGGACATTTTGTCCTTTTAATGGATTATCTGACAATTAACAGAACACTTTGTCCAAATAATGGCTATTATCATGCTAAAAGAACATAAT
>WTAE01000233.1 GCA_013139765.1 Sulfurovum sp. | reverse complement strand
GATAATAATTATCAACTACAAAACAGATAAACAAGGACAAGAAAATGAGAAAAATTACAACAGCATTAAGCTTAGTAGCAATGATGGCAATAGGTGCACAAGCGGCTACAACTTTAGAAGACAGAGTTAAAGCACTTGAGTCAAAAAACGACGTACTAACAGAAGAAGTACTTGCAGCACAATCTGGTGGATTTACCTTGGTAGATACAACAAAGTCATTTAACGGTATGGGACCAGCAGCATCTAAAGTATACTTTTCAGAAAGTCCACTTTCAATTGGTGGATATGGTGAAGCATTTTATGCAAACCCAGACAATGGTGATGATTTTGCAGATGTTTACAGATTTATTACTTACTTTGGTTACAAATTTAACGACTGGGTAATTCTGAATGCTGAAATCGAATTTGAACATGGTGCAAACGCTGAAAAAGGTGGAGAAGTTGTTATTGAGTTTTTATACCTTGACTTCTTACTATCAGATGAGTTTAGCCTAAGAGTGGGGCATGTACTTACACCAATGGGACTTATTAACCTTAGACACGAACCAACACTTTTCAACACTGTGCAAAGACCAGAGATTGAAAGACAACTTATTCCTTCAACTTGGCATGAAAATGGTGTACTAGCATTCGGTAGATTTGAAGACGTAGGTATTGAATATACTGCAGGTATGATCAATGCACTTAATGTAAACAACTCTAAAACAACGACACCTAAAAATGGTTGGATTAGATCTGGAAGAATAGGTTCAGAAAAAAATGGTTCATTCACACCGGCATTTGTAGGACGTGTAGACTATACAGGTATTAATGGACTAATGGCAGGTGTTTCTGCATATTATGGTTCAGGTTCAAACCTTAAAAATCCTGCACCAGGTGAAGATGTAAATGGTTTGACAACCACAATGTTTGACTTCCATGCAAGATACGAAAATGGACCTTTTCAAGCATACGGACTTTACACACAAACAAACCTTGATGGTGCAGAAAAGTTAAGCCCTATTGCTGTTGAAAAAGCAAGTGGATTTTACGTCAATGCTTCTTATGATCTTGGCGGACTTGTAGGCATTGACTACAAAATGCCAATTTTTGCACAGTATGAGAACTGGAACCCAGTAGAGCAGACAGTAGATGGTCTCAATGAATCTGATTTTGAGACAGAAACTGTTACAATCGGGTTGAACTTTTTCCCAACTGATCAAGTGGTACTAAAACTTGACTATGAGATGGATGAAATTGGCACAGAAGAGACTGATACCATCTCATTTGGACTTGGTTTTATATTCTAATATTGGATAATACATAATGTACAAAACTTTAAAAATTTTACTCTTTGGGATTTTCTTGTCCCAAAGTAGTATGGCAAAATCATTCCCTACTATTGACTCAGTCATTCATGCCTCTTTTCCTAAAAGTACGAAGATGGATAAACACAGCCTCATACTGACAAAAAAACAATTTTCCCAAATTCAACAAACAGCTAAAGCCAAAGTAACTACAAAGGTTTATCGTTATTATACTTTAAGTAATAACGGTAAAACCATAGGCTATGCAGTACTTGTATTTAGGAAAGTTCGGACTAAAAAAGCCACAGTAATATATGGCTTTGATATGAAAGGCACACTCAAGTTTACAGAGATCATGGCATTTTCAGAACCTCCTGAATTTATTCCATCCTCGATATGGATGGGTCAACTACAAAATAAAAGTGCTTCGACGAAACTCACCGTAGGGAAAGATATCCCCACGATCAGTGGAGCAACACTCTCGGCAAGATCAGTCACAGATGCTGCAAGGATTGCCCGTGCCATTTATGAAATCGTTTTAAAGTAGCGTTAGATGAAATTTTTAGTGACGAAAGAACTGGAACAGAATCGCTTGTTAACTTTACAAGTACTTTGGTTGACAGCTATTCTTACACTCTTTTTATTCTCTGATATGGTCTTACATCATTATCAGGTTGGGCTTACTCCTTCACAGGCATTAGAGACCATACTGGGTAATGAAGAGGCATTTTTAGAACCTATAATTTTGTCGGCACTTTTAGAACGTATACATATTGATATTTTTATCTCTATGATCACCTTAATGATTTTGGTTGTGATCTATATCCGTTTAAGTAAAGAGAGAAAAAACAAGATGATACACTTGGCTTTCCTCTCTGCTATACTTGCTCCGATTAGTCTTCTTTTTGGATATTTCTATGGGGAGATCTTTATCTTTTTGTGGTTAGGTCTATTTATTGTGTGGCATCTTTGTGCATTGTATTTTTCGGTGAACATTTTTAGAAAGCTAATATGATGTACTACGGTTTAGCACTTAAGTATTTTCTTCTAATGACACTGTTGTTATTGTTAACAGGGCTATGGATGTTTATACTTAACACATCGCTAAGTATTGAAGGTACAAGTGCGTATTATGCACCAAAATCATTTCATGGCATGCTTGATACTGTAAGCCCGCATCTTTTTGCAATGGGGTTGATCATTTTTATATTGACACATTTTTTTGCCATACTCAAAGGTCTCAAGCAGGAAAACTTTAAAACTTT
>WTAE01000177.1 GCA_013139765.1 Sulfurovum sp. | reverse complement strand
AGCATTTCGGGTGAAGCATTACCCGAGTCTCCACTGCTTTTTGTGGCAAACCATTTTACACGTTTTGAAACGTTTATCGTGCCCCATGTTTTGTATGAAAAATTTGACAGACGTTCACGTTCCTTAGCAGATGATTCCGTGTTTGTAGGACTTCTAGGTAGGTTTATGCGTAGGGTTGGTACGATTTCTAACAAAAACAAAGCACGTGACTGTATCATCGTAGAAGATTTACTCTCTGGAACCTCCGATTGGCTCATTTACCCTGAGGGGTATATGGTTAAAAATAAACGTATCACATTTGATAAAGGAGAATTTTGTACCCACTCTCCTGAGTATGAAGGTCCCATACACACAGGTGCAGCAGTGATGGCACTTAAAACAAAAATCTTACAAGAACGTGCCAAACGTAACCATAGTGAGAGTTTTGACTCCTTTTGTGCGGGCATGGATGTGGATGCGTCTAAAATAGACAGAAGCCTTAAAATTAAAGTTGTGCCTATTTCGATTACTTATTATCCCATACGTCCGGGACGACATGTTTTCTTAAACTGGCTAGATTCTAAATTTAAACATAGAAAAAAAAGGCTTTTTGAAGAGTTAGAGATAGAGGTCAATCTTCTTATGGATTCCAATATGAATTTACATTTTGGTAAAGCCATAGATTTAGACAGCTATATGCAGGAATTTTTAGAAAATGAAGAAAATATTTATGATGAGAAAAAGGTCAATGCTTTTATTGATGACAAACGTAAGGATTTAACCAATGATGTCATGCAAAGGGTATATTCTCAAATGCAAATACATTTTGACCATATGTTTATTTTGTCTTTGGTGACGATGCCTACGGTGAAAGTGTGTCCTTCTTACCTTAAAGCACTTATTTACAAAAATACACTTAGCTTACGAAAATTATCAAACTATAATTTACATGAAGAGGTTCAAAATGAACTTTTCAAACTCATACTTGATGAGCAATATGAGCCTTTTCTTTCAGCCATAGATTTAGCCATACAACAAAAAATCCTTTACAAAGACTCTGAGGGTGAGTATTTGTTTGACCGATCTTTACTTGAAAAAGAGTACCCCTTCCATTTGGTAAGGGTACAAAATACCTTACAAGTCATCCTTAACGAAATTCGTTGGCAAAAAGAGATTGTACACATGGCAGAGGAAAATGCAAAGTTTACTGAAGCAGAGTTAAAGGCAGACAACTTTACCCATATACGCCAACGTTCATGGCAGTCTTTTGAAAATGAATATAAAACTTTTGTAGGGAAAGTACCCAAAAGAGAGGATAAAGGTGCACCTATCATTCTTTACAACGAGCGCTTTGATAGAGGTTTGGTTTTCGCCCATGGGTACATGGCAGCACCCAAAGAGATAGAAACCTTGGCACACTTCCTTTTTGCAAAAGGCATTAACATTTATGTGCCTAGACTACGTGGTCATGGTACAGACCCTAAAGCATTGCTTAACGTGACTTCAAAAGAGTGGGAGACTGACTTTGAGCGGGCTTTTACTGCCATGAGACAGGTTTGTTCAAAAGTTTACATTGGTGGCTTTTCTACAGGAGGACTGCTCGCACTCATTCATGGAGCAGCCTATGAGGTTGATGGGGTGATTGTCATTAATTCTGCATTAAAACTACATGACTTACGGGTTTCTTACGTTGTACCTACCTTACATTTTTTTAATGAAATGATTGCTTACTTAAATGCCAAAGGCATCATGGAGTGGGTAGACAATTCTATGACAGAACAACCCAAAGTAAACTACCATAAACACCCCTTAGCCTCCGTGTCACAACTTGAAAAAATTATGTCAAAAGTAGAAAAAACACTTGATCAAGTGACTGCACCTATACTCATTATTCAAGGGGATAATGACCCCATAGTAAAAGGTGAGTCTGCCAAACTCATTTATGAGGGGGTCTCTTCTAAAGAGAAATCTCTCTTGCTTCTTCCAAGAGAACGCCACAGTATTTTAGCCGATGATCAACATGCAGATGTTTTTGACGCAGTGTATGGGTTTATAGAAAAAACATCACAATGATGTTATGATGGCAAAAATAAAATTAAGGGGACCTCTAATAATAGGTGATATCCACAATGGGCTTTGCAAATGTAAGATTTTGCAAGAGGCTTTCAAATCCTAGCCATAGCTAAGATGAAGTAAGTATCTTGTGAAAGATTGCGTTTGCAAAGCCCACCCTTCGGGCATCTATAGCTTTCGCCTATGCGTTGTTACTCTTTTTTGACTTAGCTATGGCTAGGACTTCAAAAGAGTGCCTAGCCTAGACAAAAGCTAGAGATGTTGTGGGCATCACCTATTATTAGAGCTCCCCTAAAAGAGAAAAAATGCAAAAATGTTATTGTAAAAGTGGATTAAATTTTTCAGAATGTTGTGAACCCATCTTACGTGTTCTAGAAGTAGCACCCACAGCTTTGGCTTTGATGCGTTCACGTTACGCTGCCTACTGTTTGGGTGATGTTAACTACCTGCAAGCAACCACCCATGACCATACCTGGACAGATGATGAGTTAAAGTTTATACAAGACTGGGCAGATAACAGTGTTTGGCAACATCTTGATGTGCTTGATTCTGCTGAAGAGATGGTGGAGTTTAAAGCCTATTATATTTTTAATGGAGAACAACATCTACACCATGAAAAGTCTACATTTTTAAAAGTAAATGATATGTGGAAGTATGTCGATGGTGAGATTTTTGAAGACAAGGTAAATTTACTACGTAACTCTGCATGTATCTGTGGCTCTGGGCAGAAGTACAAACGCTGTTGTGCACCTAAATTGAAAAGTAAGCCTTAACTCTTGTTCTTCTCCGCTATCCACTGAGACATATATTTGGTGCTCATCATACTATGATGTTTGAGCATCGCGCCTGTAAAGTTGTTTAGTCGGTGTTGTGTTAAGTGCTCTTCTACCTCTAATATTTTTTCTATGAGATTTTTACCTAATACTTGCGCATTATAATGTGCATGAAGAAGTGCAGTGCCGTTTTCTTGTGCATTTACCCATGCTTCTTCATCGTTGTAGAGTTTTACAGCGGCATCTACAAATGTATCGATGTTATCCGCAACGACACCACCCCATGGTTCATCTTTATGCATACCTTCACTCCCCATAGAAGTAGTGATACTTGGTGTTTGCATTATCATCGCATCAAGTAGTTTTCCTTTTATCCCTGCACCAAAGCGTATGGGTGCGAGGCAAATGCGTGACGTTTCCATCACCTCAAAAGCATCCTCTGCCCATCCTTTTATATGAAACCCCGTTTTTGGGTTATGTAAGGCTGTGGCTTTGGGTGGCGGGTAAGAACCATAGATGTGTAGTTCTGCCTTGGGTAGTTCTTTACGTATACGTGGCCAAATCTGCTGTAAGTATAGAACAACATCCCAGTTAGGGGCATGTCTAAAATTTCCTATGGTCATGAAGTGTTGACGCTCTGAAAAAGACTTTGTTTTTGTAGGACAGATTCCTAAGTCTACCATGAAGGGAAGATGTAGAAGTAAAGAGGCATCTACCTGAAATGTATCTCTAAGAAGTGCCATTTCATAAGAAGAGATGATGAGAGAAATGTCAGAGCGTAAGATGGCTGCAATCTCACGTTTTGCTATATCTGAGTATAAATCTTCTTTTGTCATATCACGCTTAGATTTATTGGCTTGATGGCGCGCATTACGTAGGCACTGTAAATCTTCGGTGTCAAGTATTTTAAGCGCAGAGGGGCAGTTTTTCTCAACGCGCCAACCAAACTGTTCTTCCATCATAAAACGATCAAAGAGCACGATGTCTGGTTGGTACTCAAGTATATATGCATCAAAGCTATCACAGTTAAGTGTAATGTTTTTAGTACTGATACCTTCTTCAGCTAAGTCTATGGCATGTTCAGATTCTTGGGCAGGTGTAGCAAATTCTACTTTCCACTCTTGCTTTTTAAAAAGTCTCAAAATTGACATCATATGAGACCCTGCTGCAGAAGAGTTTGGTTCAGGCCATACGTAACCGATGACCAATATATTTTTAAGACTTGCCATTTTATGCCTTGCACTAGTAAATTGTGATTTGTATTTTACCATACCTCGTTAACATTCGGTCAGAAAGAGCGAATGTTTGATGCTGTGACTAAAGAATTATGGTTATTTATCTGTTAATTACTTGTTTATTTCTCTCTGATAAAATTGTAATCCTCTATATTTTATCATAAGGAAAAACTATGTCATCCTACCATGTCCAGCGTTCAATCGTCATCGATGCACCACTTTTAACTCTCCGTGATTCACTTAAAAACTTTAAAGATTGGCCTTTATGGTCTCCTTGGCTGGTGATGGAACCAGATGCAACACTGACTTACACCACCGATCAGGGAGAAGTAGGCGCTGGGTATGGCTGGTCTGGAACACTTGTGGGATCAGGGAGTGTAGAGCTTCAAGAAGTGAAAGAAGATGCACTCAAAATGCAGATTACTTTTGCGCAACCTATGAAGTCTAGTGCCGAGATACAGTTTCACTTAGAAGAAGCGTCTGAAGGCACCAAAGTCACATGGATGATGGATGGACATTT
Organism: Sulfurovum sp.; assembly: GCA_013139765.1. Lineage (GTDB taxonomy): Bacteria > Campylobacterota > Campylobacteria > Campylobacterales > Sulfurovaceae > Sulfurovum. Next base: position 16,069 of record WTAE01000177.1, on the reverse strand, counting down.
ACCCTTTTTTATGTTTTGGATGACAGGAAAAATGCAAAGCTTCATTGGCATGGACTATGAACGTGGCTTACTCATGCTCAAAGAGTATATTGAAACAGGAGCGGTAGCTTCTTACGTACATATTGAAGGGGTTTTACCTATGAAAGTACAAAACTATATTGGCATACCTAACGCTTCTAGTATAGACAAAGTTGGTGAAGTGATGAAAGAAGATTTTGAAAAACTCTATGATTTTATGAAAAACAATAATTTAAGTCTTGACCGCATACCTTTCACCATCTACAATACCTTCAATATTTTTGAAGGTGCGACAGAGTATGTTGCCTGTATACCAGTGAATGAAGAAGTTGATATAGATGCGTCATGGGTACGAGGCTCTTTAGACATAAGTGAAACCCTTAAAACCATGCATAAAGGAAGCTACGTACATTTAGGCAATGGGTGGATGACTGCCATGTCTTTTGCACGTTTAAAAAACATGAAAGTGTTAAAATCTCCAGTAGGGTACGAGTTTTACCCTAACAATCCCTATGAAACCCCAAAAGAAGAGCTTGTCACAGAAATATTTATACCATTGAAGTAGTGATGCTCAGTGCTTATTTAATGTACTCTACTACTTCATCAAAAGGTAATCTTTGTTGGCTAGATTGCTCATTGATTCTATAGCCTAAAGGCAGTACCACAGAGAGTTGCCATTTTGTAGTATCTAGCCCAAGTACTTCTTCTACTTTTTCCTTGTCATAGCCTTCAATAGGACAAGAGTCTATACCTATGTAAGCTGCAGCAGTCATCATGTTCCCTAGAGCAATATACGACTGCTTAGCTGTCCAATGATAAATGTTTTCATCGCTAGAGAGGGTTTTTTCTAAATGTTTGGCATAAATATCCATATAGAAGTCAAGACTCTCTTGTGGCATGTCACGTCTTGAAAAACGTTTTTTCACTTCGCCACTTTCTACTTTTACATTGTCTATGGCTGCAAGTATGATGACAAGGTGAGAACATGAAGTAACTTGTACTTGGTCCCAACAAAAAGGGCGTAGTTTTGCTTTTAATTCTTCATTGCTAATGACAAGAAACTTCCATCCTTCCATTCCAAAAGAAGAGGGTGAAGTACGTCCCGTTTCTAAAATATACTTTATCTCTTCATCCGATATTTTTTTACTCTCATCAAAAATTTTACAGGCATGTCTAAAGCCCATTGCTTTGCTAAATTCATTTTCCATGGTAACTCCTTTATGGTGTGGGTTAGGCCGAAAGTGTCGCTTTCTTTGTGGTTGTTACATCGTTTATCCATTGTAAATATTCTACATTGGCATTGAGTAGGGGTACCATGATGATTTCTGGAACATCATAGGTATGTACAGCCAAAATTTCTTTTTTAATCTCTTCAAAAAGAGATTTTCTAGTTTTAAAATGAATCAAAATTTCTTCAGACTCAACAATGTTCCCTTGCCATTTATAAGCACTTTGTGTGACATTACTCTGCACACAAGCCACAAGTTCTTTGTTAAGCAGTGAAGCAGAGATGATTGAAGCATTTTCTTTGGTGTCAGTGGTCGTACTGATAATGCAGTAATTAGAGGCTTCCATTTTTTCCCTTAATGATAAAATCTTTTACACACAATTGTATCATAGAATAGACTTTTTCAAAGCCATCCAAGACAGATGCACCTGTAAAAAAGTAAGGATCAGGTACATCTTCACCGTTATACTCTGCAAAATCACCTAAAAGATGCACATTTTTGAAACCAAAAGCCTCCATGTCCTCTTTGTTTTGTTTGTCCATCGCCACCACATAATCGTAGTGTGTAATGTCTTTTTTTGTTATGGTACGTGACTGTTGTTGAGAAATATCTACATCATGGCGCGTTGCAATAGTGATGGAATGGTCACAAGGTGCTTCCCCTACATGCCAGTTTGAAGTCCCTGCAGAGTCTACCTCTAAGGAAAAGTTGTTTTCTAAAGAGATTTTTTCTGCAATCCCATGCGCAAGTGGAGAACGACAAATATTTCCAAGACAAACAAAAAGAATCTTTTTTTTCATAGTACACCTTTAGTACATCATTATACACTACAATAGGGAAAATACAAGGTCGTAGACATGATACTAAAAGTACTTTTACTCAGTTTTTTACTTGTTACTTTTTTACAAGCCAAAGACTATACAAAACATTCTCAAACCAAAGCTGTCATGAAAACATTGGAAAAAAAGTATGGTTTTTCTAAGTCTGAACTCCATAGACTTTTTTCCTCAGTAAAGGTACAAAAGACTGCACTGCGTGCATTTATCCCAAAACATAAACGTAAAAAGCGTAAAGACACACGTACACAAGCGCAAAAAGACAAAGCCAAAATGCTCTACACAAAGTATGGCTCTTGGGGACGTTATGCTCGGTTGGTTGTCAATGATAAACGGGTAAATGATGGCATTGCATATGTTAAAAAATACCAAAATGTATTTAGAAAAGTTGAAAAAAAATATGGCGTTCCAGAAGAATACATTGCTGCTATTATAGGGATAGAGAGTGCTTTTGGGCAAAATGTAGGAAAATACCCAGTTTTTGATACCTTGTCTACTTTAGCATTTGAGAAAAACAGAAGAAACAAGTTTTTTACGAAAGAACTTATAAAGTTTCTGCAACTCTCAAAAACAGAAAAGTTCAATCCTAAAAATGTGTATGGTTCTTACGCAGGTGCCATAGGTTTGGTACAGTTTATGCCTAGTAACTATAAAGCTTTTGGGGTAGATTTTAATGGTGATGGACGCATAACCTTACAACGTGCACCCGATGCAATTGCTTCTGTGGCGAATTACTTTAAGAAAAATGGTTGGCGAACGGGAGAATTAGTTGCCACGAGGGTCAAATATGACGGCACGCGTTTTAGACAGTATAAAACAGGATACAAACATACCTATCATCGTAGGCATCTTAAAGGCATAGCACCAAGAACAACATGGGACTATACTAACAAAGTGCGACTCATTAAACTCAATAAGAAAAAGTATGATGAACTCTGGTATGGTGCCAAAAACTTTTATGTCATAACAAGGTATAATCACAGCGCGTATTATGCAATGGCGGTACATCAACTGGCGGAGCAGATAAAAAAGGGACTCAAATAGTGAAAATAAACATTATCATCATCGATAAAAAAGGCAAAGATGCCTTGTATTCTGGACTCATCGAACACTACAAAAAAATTGCCAAACCGTTTGCAAAAGTAGAAGTCATTGAAGTATTTGACAAAGAAATTACAAAAGCCCATGATATTTCTCCTGAAGCTTCACAAAAAGCCTACACCAAGGCTTTGGAAAAATATATGCAAACAGGGATAAATATCGCTTTAGATCCTTCTTCCAAAGAGGTAGATTCTCACGAATTCGCAAATCTGCTTAAGGATAGCGTGCAAGTAAATCTCTTCATTGGCGGTGCATACGGCTTTGAGAGCGATTTTTTAAGCAAATGTAATAATGCCATATCATTTGGTAAAATAACGCTTTCACATAAACTTGTGAAAGTTGTGTTATTGGAACAAGTTTTTAGGGGACTAACCATTAATAACAATCACCCATATCATAAATAGGAAGATTACAGATGCTTACAAAAGTAGATTTAAACAGTTTTGAATCAAAATTATTGGACAGAAGAGTACAGATTGACAAAAACTTAAGAGGCACAGCCCTTGAGTTAGATGAAATGAGAGATCTTGAATTAAATGATGAAGGCGATTTTGCTGCTGCTTCTGCTGAAACCATTGTAGATAGCGCTATTTTGATTCAACAACGTAAAGAATTAAACGAAATTGAACTTGCTTTAGATAAAATAAAGAGAGGATCATTTGGTATTTGTGAAATGTGTGAAGAGCCTATAGGACGCGCACGTTTAGAAGTCAAAAACTTTGCACGTTTTTGTATCACATGCCGTGAGATCAGCGAAAAAGAATCTAAGTAGTATATAGCGCATCTTTGCCTATATACGTTAAAGGGACAAGATGCGATTAGGATTATATACGTTTGCAGCATTGGCACTTATTGCTATTGTTGGGGCAGTTGTTTATGTAGAAAACCCCAATAATTATGCTTTGGAATTTATGGGAATTAACTTAAGTTTCCCTATTGCAGCATGGTTCGTATTACCCATGTTGTTACTCTTCTTCTTCACCGTACTTCATATGCTTTATTATGGAGTTAAAAATTACTTCTTACTTAAAAGATGGCGTAAAGACACCGAAACACTTGAAGATACACTCTATTGGTCTGTGGTACAAGAACCAAAAGAGCAAAAATTTGCAGTGAAAGATGTTGAAAAAGTAGCAAAACTTTTAGAGAAAACCACCCTGACTGTCAATGAAAAAGTTGAAGGATTGAGTCCTAGACTTTCAAACATCGTCACAGAGATTGAAAATATCAAAGCGGGTGAATATATTGACTTAAAAGAGAAAAAACTTTCTAAAGTCTTTAAAGAAGGAAACCCACTTCTTATCCAAAACCAAATCAATCAATTGAGTGTAGATGATAAGTTTGTTGAGACTGTACTACGTGGCAACACCGAGTACACAGCGCTTGTTATTCAAAAAGCACTAAGTATTTTCTCTGAAAAATCTGATTTTACGAAAGCCTTAAAATATACAAAAGTGTATGATACACAAGCATTTTTACAGCTTTTAAAAAGAGTAAGTGAAGAAGATAAACTAGGACTGACACCAGATGTTTTACTCTCTTTTATAGAAGAGCTTGACTTCTCTTGTGAAGTCTACATCGAAATTGCAAGTTGCACTAAAAAATACTTGACGCCTGATGAGAACTTAGCACTCTTTAAACGTTGTCAAGAGGAAGATAAAAAAGCCCAAAGTGCCTACCTTTACCTTCTCTTTGAATACGAATTACTAGATGATGCAGAGAAACAACTTGATGAGTATGAATTAGATGAATTTATGAATTTCAGAGCCTTATATACGCTGAAAAAAGAACATAATGGCTACCGTTTATCAGATGTTTTTGATAAAGCTTCTTTGTGTAAAAAGCATAACGTTTAAGTTACTCCATGGCCACGTTAGACTTCTCCAAACCCATCTACGCCTTGGCCCCTTTGGCGGGCTTTACAGACTTGCCTTTTCGTTCAGTGGTTAAAAAGTTTGGCGTAGATCTCACCATTTCTGAAATGATAAGTTCCAATGCCCTCATACACAACTCTAAAAAAACTTACCGTATGCTTGAACGTGCACCCATAGAAAACCCTTACGCCATACAAATAGCAGGTTCAGACCTCGCTGTCATTAGAGAAGCTGTGGAGATCATAAACGACCGTGAAGACATCACTGCTATAGACTTAAACTGTGGTTGTCCTGCCCCTAAAGTGGTCAATAACTTGCAAGGCTCTTCTTTGCTCACTGATTTACCTCAAATGGCAAAGGTGATTGAAACCATTAAAAAATACTCTAACAAAGAGTACACTTCTGTGAAGTTTCGTTTAGGGTTTAATGAGAAAAATCATGTTGAGATTGCCAAACTTTGTGAAGCAGCAGGTGCAGACTACATTGCTGTACATGGACGTACAAGAGCAGGGCGTTACAAAGCAGCAGTAGACTATGATGCACTGGCTGAGATTAAGCAATCGGTTGGCATCCCTATGTTTGCTAATGGAGACATTGACAGCCCTGAAAAAGCCAAATGGGTATTAGAGCACACGAAAGCAGATGGTGTGATGATAGGCCGTGCTGCTGTGGGTAAACCATGGATTTTTAAACAAATTAAAGAGGGTATGGCTTTGGCTACACCTGAGCTCATTAAAGAAGTGGTTTTAGAACATTATGATCAAATGATTGAACATTATGACAAATATGGTGCCATTATTTTTAGAAAAAATTTACACTCTTATTCTAAAGCAGGGTATGCAGGTGCCTCTGCCTTTAGAAATGATGTGAACCGCATTGAAGACCCTAAAGAAATGAGAGCGGCTATAGAACAGTTCTTTTCTCAAGACTTTATTACACTCAGTTAAAATGATATAGCCTACATATTCTATTTATTTATAATTATCTAACACAAATTTAAATCTTAATAAATGCATAAGTTTAACTTTTATTGCTAAGCTGAATTAAGTACATGGGTAGGTCTATAATTTAGTTTATATTGAATATAATGTACCAAAATAAAGGATAAGTGAAGATGGGAAGATCTAGAAAAGTAAAAATTGATGAATATGTTGAATTGGGTGGTGTACAAATTGCGAAAAGATTATTAGGCATAATAATCAAAAAAGATAAAGATCCTAGTGCAGATATGCATATGGCAATTAATGATTTTATTGCTGAAAAGAAAAAAACTTTTAATGATATGGTAGAAAATAATTTTGATTTAGATGAAGATTTTACTAAATTTGAATTTTTTTGGGTACCCGAATATGCAGAAAAAATAGATAATGAATCTGATTGTGCATTTAGAATGCCATGTTACATTACAAATCTTTACTTGAAAGGAAGATCATTTATATATTTTCAAACAAAGTATAGATTTGATGTTAAACCAGGGTGTTGGAACCAGGGTACTATCCGTGCATTTGGTGGCAATAAGCAAGAGTTGGAAGAAGTTTATTTTAATAAGATTAGTAGTGTTAAAGTTAATCATGAAGAAGAAACCTTTCATATTGTAGGTAAAGGTTGTATGGCAAATACGATAACAATTAAGTCAGACAGGGATTCTCTTCTAGTTAGAGCAGGAGAAAACTTTAAAGTTTATGCAGTCCAAGAACTTGCCAAAGAACTTGCCGATGCTAGAAAAATGATTAATGATAAGGTATCTGAAGTTAATTGATTGAAATTTTATATATTTTTACTGTGATATATGCAATTAGTGTATTAATTGTATTTATTTACCAATATAAAATGTTGAATTCACTTAAAGGTAGAGATGACCCCCATAAAATTATATCTATTTTATGGGCATGGTCATCAGAAGATGAGTTGATTAAATATGATAATAATTTAATGAATAATCAGCCACTTATGAAAAATGATAAAATACCTCACTTACATCTATTTAATCCATTAATACTATTTTCCTTGATTATTTTAATTATGTATCAAGTACAATCCAAGAGTAAAAAAAATAGTAGCCAGCGAGTATGTGTCTTTAGTCCGAGTTGTTCGAATTATGCAATAGGCATGTTAAGAAGATATTCTTTTTTTTATTCATATAAAAAAATACAAATCCGACTGAGAAGATGTGATGGTAGGAAGAATTCTATTGATTTTAATTGATACTGATTAACAATAAACAAATAAAGGATTAATAATGGCTTTAGTTGATTGTCCAGAATGTGGTAATAATATTTCAAATAAGTTAAAATCCATATGCCAAAAATGCGGATATATTGTTACAAAAAGAATTGAAACAACAGATGACAAAAAAATAAATGCGCAGAGTAAAAAAGATAGAGAAGAACGATTAGCTCTAGAAGAAGAGAGGAAAAGAGGGAAAAATATAAAGTTTAGTTTATCTTTAAAACTAAAAGAATTTATAGAAGGGATTATGCAAAAATACTCAATATAATCTTATATTTTTACATTGATAGAAAATTTCTTAACTAGCAAATTTATTTGAAAGAATTTATATCTGTAAAATATCTTTAGGGTTAAATAGATTATAATTTGTAAAATTGAGGAGTTATCATGACCTTTGTACTCATTAAAACCATTCACCTTTTCGCTGCGTTTATTTACGGAGGTTTTCTTATTGTTGATAACCTATTTTTAGTACATATTAAAGAGTCTTACAGTGCAGATGAACATAAAAGCATACGTGAATCTTTTATGAAATATGTACGTAATGTGGTGCCACCTAGTCTTTTAGTTGCTGTCATCACTGGTCTGTACCTCATTAGCCAAGTTTTTGGACCCATATCTGAGGCAGGTATGAATAGCTTTCAACTGATGTTAGCACTCAAAGCCTTTTTAGGTATTTGGCTTGGACTTAGAGGGTTTATGCAAGTCTATCTTGGCATTCAACCTTTTGTCTTTAAAAGCCACGTATTGCCCTTTACGTTTGTTTTAACAATTATTTTCCTTTCTCAGTTCATGTACCTTTAGCAGAGACAAAATAATGGTATAATCTGCCTCATGAAATGGAGTAGTCAATGATCATAGAACTTATACTTGTAGGTATTTTTATTGGTACGATGTCAGGCTTTTTAGGCATTGGTGGGGGTATGATTTTAGTGCCTATACTTTTGGTGCTTGGTTTTGAAATCAAAGATGCCATTGGTATTTCTATTGTTCAAATGGTTTTCTCTTCTGTGTACGGCTCTTACCTCAATCACAAAAAAGGTTTACTCATCGTGGGTGAGGGTATCTTTGTCGGTTTTGGTGGCTTTTTGGGCGGTTACATTGGTGGGTATGTTACCGAATACATCTCTGATGGTATTTTACAAGTTTTATTTTTCGGGCTTTTAATTTTTGCACTTTTTAGACTTTTGTTTGCTAAAAACCATGAAGATGACAGTCAAACAAAGTCACTTCCCAAAGCCTTACTCTTTACTATGGGTGTTGTTATTGGTATCTTTTCCATCACTTTGGGGATTGGTGGCTCCATCATCCTCACGCCATTGCTTGTAGGACTGTTACACTATCCTCTTAAAAAAGCAGTCTCAGCAGGACTCTTCTTTGTTGCTTTCTCTTCTCTAGCAGGAATGATAAGCCGTTTAAGTCATGGTAGTATTGACTTTGAAAATGGGCTCATTGTAGCGGTTGCATCACTTGTGGGTGTAACTTTTGGTATTTGGCTCAAAGACCACGTCAAGGCTACCCATCACAAGATGGCTCTTTTAGCCCTTTATCTCTTTGCTTTAGGGATGTTAATAAAGAAAATTTGGTTTTTTTAAGCCAATACAGCATATCTTTTCTTGTTTAACTAGACAAAGAAATGCTAGATAAGAGAATAAGCATACCAGAGTAAGAGTTGAACATATATTTGGAACACTTACTTCTTGAGAATGACTAAAATATTGGGATTTTTATACTAATTTTTTAAGCCTAATATGAGTATAATAAAAAATAATGTTACAAATATTAAAAAGCTAAACTCATTGTGAAGTGAGGACAGAAAGTCATGGGTCTTTAAAACGCGTTCTCTGCGTGATAAAGATCGCCAGACCACACAATAGAATACTTCTTCTTATTACCCTATGGGTTATTCTGTATTTTTCACTTTAAGTTTATTTAAGGACGCTGTCATGGCATTGAAAAATAAAAATACATTGAACTTACTCATCATTATTGTTACGCTATTAGTGAGTTTTCCCGCCTACTATACTTATCATTCTTACCGGAACTATGTTACAGCAAAGACCCATACAAAAATTTCCTCTTTTGTCTATGAACTTGAGTCTACGCTAAACAAAATAGCTCTTGAAAGAATCGATACAGCCAAATATTTAGCAATAAAAGAAAAAAGCAGTTTAGCAAAAGTCATAGAAAGACGGTTGGTTGTTGATCGTGCCTTGATGGAGCTGGAAGATTTTATCAGACAAAACAGTCAATATAGGATTTTTATTAGGCAGATTAATGAAGTTAAATATACGCTCAAAGAACTAAGAAAAGAGGTTGATAACGTAAGTGAAGCCTATAGGGATATTTTTGCAGTTTATCACAGTAAGGTATTTGGACCATTTCTAGAGATGCTCAAAGAAATCACTACTGTGAAGAAATTAAAGATGATAGATAGTGATTTGGCGATGTATATAAAGTATACGATACTCAAAGAGAACTCTGTACTTGAAAATTCAGGTATACACTTTATATTATATGGATCAAGGATTATGAGTGAAGAAGACAGGGCATTTTGGACAGAACTTATACGGAAAGATACCTTACCCAAACTAGATATCTTGACAGACAAAGATTTAGCTGCAAAAATCTCAGCATTATTTTCTGAAGAAAAGTTTAATACAAGCATGACATTTGAACGTGATATGATTTTACAAGAAGCATGGAAAGGAAAGTATTCGGTTTCTATTGAGGGATGGGTAAATAATGTAGATACAAAGATGGATTACTTTAATGTGGTACAGATTTTATTACGTGAAGACATTCAAAAGATTGAACAGAAACATTTAGCGCAAAGTAAATGGCCTCTTATTGTCGCTTCAATAGTGCTGTTGCTACTACTAGTTGTCCTTTTTTGGCTCTCGAAAGTCTACACTAACAAACAAAAATATCAATCTATTTCTGAGGAAACTTTAAAAGATATCGCTTTGGTCTTTAACGAAAATCAACAAAAAGAAATCCGAAGATTAATAAAAAATGGGAAAGTAGATCATATCTATAAATTTTTGATACAAGCAATTAAAGATGCTAATCAGACCAAAGACCTTTTTCTTGCCAGTATGTCTCATGAGATACGGACACCCTTAAATGGAATTCTTGGTTTTACACAACTCCTTAAAGAGAGTGATGAAAAAGAGGAGCAGAGAGAATTTATCTCGGTCATCGAAAAGAGTTCTGCTAACCTCTTGACTATTGTCAATGATATATTGGATCTTTCTAAAATTAAAGCGCAGAAGATTGAGTTAGAGAATATAGAATTTGATCCTATCGACAGTTTTGAATCGGCTATTGAAGCGTATGCCGCTAAAGCAGCAGCAGAGAATATTGATTTTAATGTCTTCTTAGACCCCTCTCTTCCTACCTTACTTGTAGGAGATCCTACAAAAATCTCACAAATTATCGTGAATCTTGTGAGTAATGCAATTAAGTTTACTTCTCAGAACGGTGAAGTGAATGTCAAGATTGAAAAGTTATCTGAAAGTATAGAGGATGTGCAAATCAAGTTTTCAGTGACTGATACCGGCATTGGGATTACCGATGAGCAGAAAAAGAACATATTTGATGCCTTTACCCAGGCAGATGTCAGCACAAGTAGGAAGTATGGGGGTACGGGTTTAGGACTCTCTATCTCTGGTAAGTTTGTAGACCTTATGGGTGGAAAGCTTAGTATTAGAAGTGTCAAAAATGAATGGTCTACTTTCTATTTTACTTTACAAATGAAGAAAGCAAAGAGTGCAACAAAAAGAAAAGTGGATGATATGCGTGCGTATACGATAGGTATTCTAAATCCGCATATCGATGAAAAGTACTTTATAAATAAAAATTTGGAAGCATATATTACGTATACGGGTGCCAAGATACAGCGTTACACCGATGAATCTATTTTAGCATTAAAAGGTTCGTCTCATCTTCCAGATATTCTTTTTATTGATCATAAATTCCGATATAGAAGAAGTGAACTAGAGCAATTCTTAGATTTTGACACCAAAATTGTATTGCTTTCAACAGGGGATCAAAAGCGAAATTTAAAACGCTATAAATCAAGTATCGACAAAATACTTTATAAACCGGTAAACTTTACAAAAACGCTGAAGATGTTAAGTGATAAAGAAGAACGTGTAGAGAGTAAAAAGAAAATCACTTTTGAAAATGTACATCTTTTGGTTGTAGATGATAATCTCATTAATCAAAAATTGATAAAGAGTGTTCTTGAGAGGCTGGGTATTGAAGTAAGTATGGCAAACAATGGTCTTGAAGCACTTGAAAAACGTATGGCTAATACGTACGATATGATATTTATGGATGTTGAAATGCCAGTCATGGGTGGTATGGAAGCGACGGGTAAAATTTTAAGTTATGAAAGAAAGAATACCCAAAAACATATACCAATCGTTGCATTAACTGCCAATGCACTCTCTGGAGATCGAGAGAAATATATTGGTGTAGGTATGGATGATTACCTTTCAAAACCGATAGATTTAAATGCCCTTACTAATCTTTTAAAAGATCATTTTAATGCGAGGATTGTAGAAGATATGGAATAGACTATTTTTTAAGTCTCCATATTAATTATAATTATTAAACAAACTTGACAAGAAGTGACTAAAGGTAGTATAATAATTTGAAATACCAACCTTTTAGGAGTTTACTATGAGTATATTAGAAAAATTAACCAACCAAATGCAAGGCACTATTGAGTCAGGTGTATCACTTGCTTTACATAACAAAAACCAAGAAGTGGACCCACTACACATTATGTGGGCACTGCTTACGAATTCAGGTTCCATCTTACATCAAGCACTAAACAAAATGAATGTGGATAAAGCTGCCATAGAGCTTGAAACAAAAAGTATGGCAAATAAATTGCCTACCGTCTCGTCAGTTACAAAAGATAGTATCAAAATAGGGCAGAACCTTGTTCGTACCCTTCAAAATGCTGAAGGTGTAATGGCTGCCAATGGTGACCAATATTTAGCTGTAGATGCTTGGCTCATGGCCAATGTAGGGGAGTCTTTCATGACAGAGACCCTTGGTAAATATATTGATATGAATGAATATAAGAAAACCCTAGAAAGCATTAGAGGTGGGAAACAAATTGACTCTCAATCTGGAGATGAAACCCTTGAAGCTTTGGCAAAGTATGCGGATGACTTAAACCAAAAAGCACTAGATGGTAAACTTGATCCTGTCATTGGTAGAGATGAAGAGGTACAACGTATGATGCAAATACTCATACGTAAAACCAAAAACAATCCTATTCTTATTGGGGAACCAGGGACTGGTAAAACAGCCATTGTTGAAGGACTTGCCCAGCGTATTGTAAACAAAGAAGTGCCTTTAAGTTTGCAAAACATGCGTGTAATGAGTCTAGATATGAACAGCCTTATTGCCGGAGCAAAGTATAGAGGTGAGTTTGAAGACAGACTTAAAGCGGTTATTGATGAAGTTAAAGAGTCTGCCAATATTATCTTATTTATTGATGAGATTCATACCATTGTGGGTGCGGGAGCATCTGAAGGTGGGAATGATGCTGCCAACATTTTAAAACCTGCACTTGCACGTGGTGAACTACATACGATTGGTGCTACTACACTTAAAGAGTACAGAAAGTACTTTGAAAAAGACACCGCTTTGCAACGTCGTTTTCAGCCGGTAAAAGTAGATGAACCAAGTATCAATGAAGCCTTACAAATTCTTAGAGGAATTAAAGACAAACTTGAAGCCCATCATAATGTAAACATTACTGACGCAGCACTCATCGCTGCGGCGAAACTTTCTGACCGTTACATTACAGACAGATTTTTGCCAGATAAAGCCATTGACCTTATTGATGAAGCAGCTGCAGAACTCAAAATGCAAATAGAGTCAGAACCTAAAGACTTGGCCAAAGCCAAAAGAGAGATTTCTACACTTCAAGTAGAAAAAGAAGCGCTCAAGATGGAAGCGTCTGACAAAAATACGGCAAGACTTGTAGAACTTGAAAAAGAGTTAGCAGACCTCGCAGAACACAGAACAACCCTTCAAAGTCAGTTTGACAATGAGAAGGCAGTCTTTAATGATATTGCCGAAGTAAAAAGTAAAATTGATGCGTTAAAAACGGAAGCAGACCATGCCAAAAGAGAAGGTGAGTTTTCAAAAGTAGCAGAGATCGAACATGGGCAAATTCCCGTGGAACAACAGTTACTCGTTGACTTGGAGAACAAATGGACTCAGATGATGTCTGAGGGTACACTGCTTAAAAACTCTGTAGATGAAGAGATGATAGCAAGTATTGTGAGCCGTTGGACGGGTATTTCTGTTTCTAAAATGCTGCAAGGTGAAAAAGAGAAAATCTTAGCCATCGAGAGCATCCTCAAAAAAGAAGTGGTGGGACAGGATGAAGCACTTAAAGCGGTGGCACGTGCCATTAAACGTAATAAAGCAGGGCTTTCAGACCTAAACAGACCTATTGGGTCATTTATGTTCTTAGGGCCAACAGGTGTGGGTAAAACGCAAGTGGCTAAAACATTGGCGAAGTTCCTCTTTGACTCTGAAAAAGCACTCATACGTATAGACATGTCTGAGTATATGGAAAAACATGCAGCCTCACGTTTGGTCGGTGCACCTCCTGGCTATGTCGGGTATGAAGAGGGTGGACAGCTTACTGAAGCAGTACGTCGTAAACCGTACTCAGTTGTCCTCTTTGATGAGATAGAAAAAGCACACCCCGATGTCTTCAATACACTTTTACAAGTGCTAGACGATGGACGTTTAACAGACAACAAAGGGGTGACGGTAGACTTTAAAAACACTATTATCATCATGACGTCGAACATTGCTTCAGATAAGATTATGACCATCACAGACAAAGAAGAGAGACGTGAAGCGGTCAATGAAGAGCTCAAACGTAACTTTAAACCAGAGTTCTTAAACCGTTTGGATGAGCAGGTTATCTTTAATCCTCTAGGGCTTGAAGCGATTACCAGTATTGTCGATATCTTGTTTATAGGTATACAAAATAAATTGTCTGAACGTGATATTAGCCTTACGTTAACGGACGCTGCAAAAGCGTACATTGCCGAAGCTGGGTTTGACCCTGTGTATGGTGCCAGACCGCTTAAACGTGCCTTGTATGAAGTGGTAGAAGACAGATTGGCAGAACTCATACTAGAAGACAAAGTAGTAGAAGGTTCTAAAGTAGACTTTGATGTGGTCAATGGTGAGATTGAAGTGAAGGTCTCATAGGGTTATGATTCCTTTTAATATTTTGGGTAAAGTCTTTAGTACATTTGGACATTTCATTTACCCAAAGTCTGTGCGTGAAGCACTGTGTGCATTTTTAGAACCTTTAGAGAAAGATGCAAAGGTTTTAGACGTTGGTGCAGGTACAGGATTACTTTGTGAGTTTGCCCATGAGTGTAGAGATGACTTAGTTTATGTAGCCCTAGACCCTTATGAAGGCATGTTGAAGTATGCCAAAGACTTTGTTGAAACGACAATAGGCACAGCAGAAGATTTACCTTTTGAAAAGAGTAGTTTTGATGTGTTGATGATGGGAGAAGCTCTACACCATTTTAAAGATGTTGACTTGGCTTTGTCTGAGGTTGTAAGGGTTTTAAAACCTGAAGGAAAATTGTTTATATATGATTTTGATAAAAGTACTTTTAGAGGAAAAAGTATTTGTAAGGGTGAAAAGCTTCTAGGTGAACCTGGAAACTTTTTTGACCCTAAAGTTTTAAAAGAAAAACTTCAAGGCTATGGTTTTCAGGTAGAGACACAAAATCACGCCTGGCGCTATACACTTTGTGCTACTTTACATAAAAGCTAGTAACGTCTGTCTTTTTTGTCTTCATTATGACCAATAGCACCACCGGCTACTGCACCAATAGCACCACCTACTAAAGCACCACTAGATCCACTAACAGCTGAACCAATAAGTGCACCAGTACCACCACCTACAAGGGCGCCAGTTTGTGTTTTAGTGGCACATCCTGTGAGTGTCATGAGTCCCGCACTTGCTACAACAAGTACAACTAAATTAAATTTTTTCATAAGTCAATCTCCTATTTTTGAGTTAACTTATTATATCATAAAATTATAATTTATTATTTTAGTGTGTTTAACGTAAACCGTGGTACAGCTCATAGACTCTTTTTGCATATTTTGGTTTGAGACCTGAGGTCTTAATATCTGCTATCTCTTCAGCAACATGTGCTTTTTTAATGGTGATAAGGTTGTCCCATCTTTTCACTAAATGTGCTCTCACTTCTGCTTCAAAGTCAACATCAGGATAGGCTGCAGATAACTTTTCTACCACTTCGCCAAATTCGCAATTTTTAACCAGTTCTAATTGCTCTTTTGGATGTGTTTTATCTACTTCAACCGCATGTGTCCAACATTGATCTACAATGGTTTTTAACTCTTTGGCATAGTCTCTTTCTTTGTTCTCTTCTGGAAACTCTTTGATGAGGGCTGCGGGAATGTCTTTAAGTGCATTGGCTTTGACAACCTCTAGCTCGTCTTCAAAACCTTTTAAGTCCGCTTCATATTCTGCTGCATCTTCATAAAGTTTTGCAATTTCTGCATTTTGAGGACTGCGATTATTGTTGACAACCTTCTTTTTTACGGGAGTAGGGTTCTCATCTTCTTCTAGTAACGAACCTTTCAGTTCATCCATCTGTAACTCTAAATAAAGTTTTTTGTCATCTTTAGCCATAATAGTGGTACTCCATAATGATTTTTTCGTATTTTAGCATAGTTGTAT
>WTAE01000135.1 GCA_013139765.1 Sulfurovum sp. | reverse complement strand
AAAACCCTTGGTGAGACTGAATGATGAAGAAAACCATGAAGTCACTTTACGTGCAGATTCTACAGCAGATGTTGTTCGTATCGTCACAAAAAGGTTAGGGCGTAGTACAGAGTCTAAAAAATGGTTTTACATTCAGCGAACAGTGACATTCCCAACCCATGAACAGTATCAGATAGGTGCTGAGGTATTGGATGGTTGTTTTGAAGAGGTATGTAAAACAACAACGATGCTTTTATCTGAGATGGGTGCTGAGCCAGTGATGCAGATATCCAATATCGCTATCCCACACCTTCTAAATGAAAAATACGGTGTCTCACTTTCTGTGTTAAAGTCTATGCATATCGAAGAGATCATGGCAGCAGAACTCTCTTGGATAGAGCAGCTTGTACGTATCAACTCTGTGGATGATCTGAATGACCTTGCAGCATTCCCGGAAGATATCAGAGTGGAACTTACAAAGATAAAAGAAGCTGCACAAAAAGTAGACTATAACAAAATGGTTATTTCGCCACTTTACTATGCAAAGATGAGATATTATGACTCTTTGACATTTAGAATGTTCGAAGGTAACTCTCTTTTAGCAATGGGTGGGATCTATAATATAGATGGTATTGAAGCAGCAGGGTTTGCACTCTATACTGATGAGTGTGTGATGAATAAAATGAATAATGAGGGTAAATAATGAGTAAAGCAGATTTAATTGTAGGTCTCCAGTGGGGAGATGAGGGTAAAGGAAAAATTGTTGACCATATGGCACAAACACATGACTATGTATGTCGTTTTGCAGGTGGACATAATGCTGGTCATACGATCGTTATCAATGGTAAAAAGTATGCACTTCACCTTATTCCTTCAGGTGTTCTCAATGCTAAGGCTAAAAATATTGTAGGAAATGGTGTCGTACTTTCTCCAAAAGATTTCATCATTGAGATGGAACAGTTTGATGACTTAAAAGGCAGACTTTTCCTTTCAGATAAAGCCCATGTTTTACTTCCTTATCATGCACTCATTGACCAAGCCAAAGAGCGTATGAAAGGTGACAAAGCCATTGGTACCACAGGAAAAGGAATTGGACCTGCGTACGGTGACAAAATTGCTAGAGTAGGACATAGACTAGGGGAGCTTTTAAACCCTGAAAAATTGACTGCAAAAATACTTGCGTATTTTGAACAAAACAAAGCGATTTTTGCTGCGATGGAAGTTGAAACACCAAAAGAAGCTGACCTTTTAGCTGAACTTGAGGGTTACAAAGCCGTCCTTGGTGCACACATTGTAGATACCACACAATTGATGTGGAAAATCATGGATGAAGACAAAAAGATTTTACTTGAAGGTGCACAGGGAACAATGCTTGACATTGACCATGGTACGTACCCATATGTTACTTCTTCAACAACAGTGGCATCTGGTGCTTGTGCTGGACTTGGGATTAACCCAAAAGACATTGGTAAAGTAACTGGTATTGCTAAAGCATATTGTACAAGAGTAGGAAATGGACCTTTCCCATCTGAAGACTTTGGAGATGAAGGTGATAGACTTCGTAAAGCTGGACATGAGTTTGGTACCACTACAGGACGTCCAAGAAGATGTGGTTGGTTTGATGCTGTGGCTATGCGTCACGCTGTACGTGTAAATGGTGTAGACCAAGTATCACTTATGAAACTAGATGTTTTAGATGGTTTTAAAGAAGTGAAAGTATGTGTGGCGTATGAAGTAGATGGTAAAGAGATTGACTATGTACCCTACGAGCTTGAAGATGCAACACCTATTTACAAGTCATTCCCAGGTTGGGATAAAACGGAAGGTGTACAAGATTTTGACAAATTGCCAGATACGGCAAAGTCATATATTAAAGCACTTGAAGAGATGATAGGGACTAAAATGGGGATTATTTCCACAAGTCCAGAACGCGCCGATACTATAATTCGATAAAACAGAAGTCATATAAATACAAAGGAAGTCATCATGAGATTAAAACCACAACAAACAGGATATGTAGCAACCAAAATTGGGATTGATTTAGCCAATGCACCTTTTATCACACTGCCTAAAGGTAGAGAAGCTGTTGTTGAAGCGTGTAAAACAATTATTGATGCAAATCTTGCTAAAGAGCATGCACTAGATGAAACTGTTAAAAAAATCTTAGATGAAAACTATGATGAAATTGAGTTTCAACATGCGGATGAGAGACAACTTTTCTTTATGATTAAGAAGAAAATGGCAGCAGAAGCCGGTGTAATCATGAACTATGATGACCGTTACAATGACTTGGCTCACCTCATTCTTGATGAATTGTATGAAAACTACTTGGCTGAGTATGATGTAAACGAAAACCAAGTGAAGAATGTCATCTTTAAAGCGTTTAAAGCCTTTGCAGATGCCTATGATGAAATTGATGACTTGGTGTATGATAAAATCAGAGGTATGCAAAAAGAGGTTATTCCTGGTACTCAGGATTATGACCTTCTTTATGAGAGATTTTACCAAGAAGAGTTGTCAAAAAGAGGAATGCTGTAATGCAAAAGGTATCACTTTATTTTGAAAATGGTCTTTTGCTTGAAGCAAAAGGTTTTGGTGCTGAGGGGACATCTGTAGGTGAGTGTGTGTTTAACACTTCCCTCACAGGTTACCAAGAAATCACTACAGACCCTTCTTATGCTGGGCAGTTTGTGACATTCACAATGCCTGAGATTGGTAATGTTGGGTGTAATGCACAAGACATGGAGAGTAAAGGGGCACATTGTAAAGGGATTATTGTTCGTGCTTACAATGACAAACCTTCTAACTTCCGTTCAGAAGAATCACTTGCTACTTTACTTAAAGACAATGGTGTGCTTGGAATTACTGCAGTAGATACACGTTTTATCACAAAGATGTTAAGAGATGAAGGTGCCATGATGATGGTGGCTTCTACAGAAGTACACACAGTTGATGAACTTAAAAAAGTGCTTGATTCTACGCCACGTATTGAAGAAATTAACTACATTGAAGAAGTTTCAACAAAAGTCTCTTATGTACACAATGAAGCACGTTTCAACATCAAGACTTTTGCCTATGATGCACCACAAACAAGTAAAAAGATTATTGCGCTTGATTTTGGAATTAAGAGAAACATTTTAAATGAACTGACACACGCAGGTATGGAAGTAACGGTTGTACCTAACTCAATGGCAGTAGAAGAGATACTTGCTAAAATTGAAGCCAAAGAGTGTGATGGTGTCTTTTTATCGAATGGTCCTGGGGATCCACTTATTTTAAAAGATGAACAAGAGAAAATTAGAAAACTGATTGCTGCAAAAGTACCAATGTTTGGTATCTGTTTAGGGCATCAGCTGCTTTCTATCTCTCACGGTTATGATACGTACAAACTTCAGTTTGGGCAACATGGTGGAAATCACCCTGTGCAAAACCAAGAGACAAAAGTGGTAGAGATTACTGCACAAAACCATAATTATAATGTACCAACAAACATTGAAGAAGTGGCAACAGTGACACACATTAACCTCTTTGACCAAACGATTGAGGGTGTGAAGTATAACGAAGCACCTATCATGTCAGTACAACATCACCCAGAAGCCAGCCCTGGACCACATGAGTCAGCCTATGTGTTCGAAGAATTTGCAGAGATGTTAAAATAACATCCAATACAAAATAAAGGAAAAAAGATGAAGTTAGCAATTTTATTTGGTGGTTCTAGTTTTGAACATGAGATCAGTATTGTCTCAGCGATTACAATGAAAAAAGTATTAAAGAATACAACACTGACATATATTTTTGTTTCATCTGATAGAAGATTTTATCTGATTGACGCAGACAAAATTAATTCTAAACTTTTTTCTTCAGGTGAGTACAAAAAGTCTAAAGAACTTACACTTAAAAAAGGTGGCTTCTTTATAGATGGAATGTTTGGTTCTAAAGTTGTAGACTTTGATGTAGCGTTAAACCTTATTCATGGCCGTGATGGTGAAGATGGAAAAATTTCTTCACTGATGACATTTTTTGACATTCCTTTTATCTCTCCACGTATGGAAGCTTCTGCCCTCTCTTACAACAAACTTTACACGAAGTTCTTAGCAGAGAGTCTTGGCGTAAAAACAGTTGCGTATGAGTACCTTTCTAAAACAGACGAGAGAAAAATCACTATGCCTTACCCTGTGATTATTAAACCTGTACGTTTAGGTTCTAGTATTGGTGTGAGTATAGTCAGAGTTGCATCGGAGCTGGACTATGCGCTAGATGTGGCGTTTGAGTTTGACACAGATGTGATTGTGGAACCGTTTATTGAAGGCGTGAAAGAGTTTAATCAGGCAGGTTGCTTTACTTCAGAATGGGAACTCTCTATTGTAGAAGAACCACAAAAAGAAGAGTTTTTAGATTTTGAAAAAAAATACATGGACTTTTCACGTGACTCTCAAGTCTTGGCTGCAGACATCTCTGCTGAGACGACAGAAAACATCCAAAATGCGTTTAAAACCATCTATAACACACTCTTTCAAGGAAGCATTATACGTTGTGACTTCTTTGTGGTTGAAGGGGAAGTATTGCTCAATGAAATTAACCCAATTCCAGGTTCTATGGCAAACTACCTCTTTGAAGATTTTGAGGCAATGGTGGGAAGACTTTCTAAGTCATTGCCAAAAGAAAATAGCATTCAGATTGATTACCAATACATCCACTCTATTCAATCGGCAAAGGGAAAAGCTTAGACTTTTCCTCCCCAATCTAAAAGCTAAGCTTATCTAAAAAATTAGATGAACTTATGCGATATTTTAGACGTTACGTTTATACCCTCTATCAGTCAAAAAAACTGCAAAAATCATGCATAACCATAAACTTTTACTTATCATTAAGTGCTTCTGGAATAAAATTACAAGTATTTTTATAAATATGTGAAATTAAGACAGGGGAGTGTTAATGAAAAAACTTTTGTTATTTTTATCATTATTCATGTTTGCTAACGCAAACCAACTAGGTGTTGAGGAAAAATTGGGAGCAATGGTTCCTCTTGACATTACTTTTTTGGACGAAGAGGGTAAAAGTAGAACACTTGAGGAGTACATGGACGGGAAACCAACGATGATATCTCTTAACTATTTCCGTTGTGCAGGTATTTGTGCCCCACAATTAGAAGATATGTCCAAAATGTTAAGTCGCCTTGATTTAGCAGAAAATATAGACTACAAAGTGTTGACTATTTCATTTGCTGAAGATGAAACACCAGCACTTGCCAAAGCCAAACGTCAAACACACTTGACATCTATGGGAAGAGCATATGTTCCTGATGCATGGCATTTTCTTATTTCTGAAAACAACTCTTCTGCAATTATTGCAAATGCAGTGGGTTTCAAATATGAAAAAACAGTATCTGATGCAGGTGTGGTTGACTGGATTCACCCAGCAGCACTTATTATGCTTTCACCAAAAGGGAAAGTAACACGTTACCTTAATGGTATCGAACAACTTCCTTTTGATGTTAAAATGGCACTTATGGAGGCTGGTGAAGGTAAAGTAGGTCCAACAATAGCAAAAAACTTGCTTTTTTGTTTTGCTTACGATCCAAAAGCTAAAACCTATATTTTCAAATGGGAAAAAATAGCCGCGACTGTCATGTTCGCAATTATGTTTTTGTTCTTTATATACCTTGTGAAAACAAGCAATAGAGACGACGACAGAGAAAATCATCAAACTAAAGGAGATAACTAGATGAGTAAATCTTATTTCGACGAAACACACTGTGCCATTGGGCACCCTAAAAGTACGTTCATGCAATGGATGCTTACAATTGACCATAAAAGAATTGGTCTTATGTATGCAGCTGTTATGTTTACGTTCTTCTTTGT
>WTAE01000041.1 GCA_013139765.1 Sulfurovum sp. | reverse complement strand
ATTAAGTTCACCGTGGTTTTGGGTGTGGTGTATAGGATTATTCACTTCTTCCCTTTTTTACTAGGACTTTCACATGTCTTTTTGTTTGCACTGATAGCTTTTATAGGTATTGCAAGCCTCATCACCTTACGTGAGACAACCCTCATGTTAAACACAAGGAAATAAATGAAAATGTCTCCACAAAAACGTGCCACACTGGTCTCTTCTTCTGTCGCCACCATACTTCTACTCATTAAACTTGTCATTGGTGTGGCTTCTGGTTCAGTGGCGGTTTTGGCTTCAGCGATTGACTCACTTCTCGATATGTTTGTTTCTATATTTAACTTTTTTGCCATTAAAAAATCTGAAGAAGATGCCAATGCTACCTATCAGTATGGTAAAGGAAAAATTCAAGCTATAGCTGCTGTTATTGAGGGTACTATCATTACCATGTCAGGTTTATACATCATTTATGTGGCATTGGAAAAACTCAATTCAAAGTCTGAGACTACCTTACTCACACCTTCCATCATCGCAATGTTTATCTCTTTGCTCGTAACTTTTTTACTGGTCAAGTATCTTTTATCTGTGGCAAAAGAGACAGACAATTTAGTCATTAAAGCAGATGCCCTACATTACCAAACAGACCTTTGGTCAAATGCAGCAGTACTTGTATCACTTTTTTTAGTATATTTTACGGATATCCATGAGATTGATGCACTGATTGGTTTAGGTATAGGGGTCTTTATTATATACTCTGCCTACGAGATTATTCAAGAGGGCATTGGTATTTTACTTGACCGTGCACTTGATGGTGATATGGTAGCAAATATTGGTGAAATTATTTCTAAACATCCTGAAATAACTTCTTATCATTGGTTGCGTACACGTACAGATGGGACTACCAATTATGTAGAGTTTCACATGGTATTACGTCCCAATATGCTCTTATTGGAAGCCCACCGTATTGCAGATGAAGTAGAAGACAAAATCAAACTTTTAGCTGAGAAAAAACGCTGGGTTATTACCCCACATTTTGATCCTTATGACGATGAAGCAGTGAATGAAGCGTTATTGCATGGGAAAAATGTAAAGAAATTAAAAAAGCTTACTTCTTAATGCAGAGACCTATCTATCTACTCTCACCTGAGAAAAAAGAGGCAGCTTTGGCTTTGCCTATGATAGAATTTAAAACGCTTGTGGATGATATTGATTTCTCTTTAGCAGACACTTTAATGTTTACCTCTAAACAGGCAGTGAAAACTGCAGAGTCTGTGAACCCATCATGGAAAAAGCTACCTTGTTTGGCCATTGGTGCAGCCACAAAAAAACAAATAGAAACTTTGGGTGGTAACGTAGTCCATCAACCAGAATCTTTTTATGCAAAAGTTTTAAGTCAAGATATCATTCGGAAATTTAAAGAGAAAAAGATTTTGTACTTACGGCCAAAAGTTGTCTCTTTTGACAGCAAAACATTTTTACACAAAGCAGGTTTACATTTAGAAGAAAAAGTGATTTATGAAACCTCTTGTCTGAGCTATGCTAAAAAAGAAGCCCCTAGAGAAAATGCCATCATCATCTTCACTTCTCCGAGTACCATACACTGTTTTCTAAAAAACTTCTCTTGGCATGAAAGTTATACTGCCGTTGTCATTGGTGAAGCCACAAAAAAACATTTACCCCAGCAGGTAGCCTGTAAAGTAGCAGATAAGCCAACAATTGATGCCTGTATAGCAAAAGCGCAAAGCATCTCTAACTCCAAATAGGTTATAATCAATTTAACCTAGGTGATGCGACTACTGTATTTGGGGTCCAACATTAATTTTAGTGGGACTAGTAGTCTCTTGGTGCGTGGCAGTTTTCATTTGAGTTTAGCAATAAGCGAGAAAATAGCTCCTAAAGAGAGACTCTCTCCTACACCGTTGGCTATTTAGGGCCGACTTTATCAGAACGCTCACCCGGGGACATTTATTAGTGGCAATCTTTGCACGCATAGGACTTCCCAAAATGCCATCGACGAACAGGAGTTCGCCTTCAAGCCTTTTGGAAAACCCTCTACGTACAAATCTTACCACTACTAAATATCCCCTTTTAAAGACAGGTAATAATTTTTTGGAGAAACAGATGAACGTACTTATACTCGGTGCAGGTGGAAGAGAATACTCTATTGGTTTGGCATTAAAAAAAGATGAAAATGTAGAGAAAATTTATTTTGCTCCGGGTAATGGTGCAACAGATGAATTGGGTGAAAATCTAAGAATTTCAGACTTTACTGCATTGGCAGACTTTGTAGAAGCCAATGGGGTAGACTTAACTATTGTTGGACCAGAAGGTCCTTTGGTTGATGGTGTGGTTGATGTGTTTGAAGCAAGAGGCTTAACCATCTTTGGACCAAGTGCTAAAGCTGCGCAACTTGAAGGTTCTAAAATCTTCATGAAAAACTTTTTGGCACGTCACAATGTTCCAACTGCTGCTTACATTGAAACAGACTCTTTACAAGATGCCTATAAATTTATAGAAACACTTGAAGCGCCAATTGTGGTCAAAGCAGATGGACTTTGTGGTGGTAAAGGTGTGATTATTGCACAAAGCCAGGATGAAGCGAAAAAAGCTGCTGGTGAAATGCTTTCTGGAAATTCTTTTGGAGAAGCAGGGACAAGCATTGTGGTGGAAGAATTCCTTGATGGGTATGAACTCTCTGTGTTTGCTATTTGTGATGGGGAAGATTATGTGGTTTTACCCGCAGCACAAGACCATAAAAAACTTCTCAATAACGATGAAGGACCAAACACAGGTGGTATGGGCGCGTATGCACCAACCCCTTTAGTCAATGATGAAATTTATGCCAAACTTGATGAACGCGTGATTGTGCCTACTTTAGAAGGTATGAAAGCAGAAGGTATGCCTTTTAAAGGTGTGTTGTTTATTGGGGTAATGGTTGTCAATGGTGAGCCAATTATTTTAGAGTACAACGTACGTTTTGGTGACCCTGAGTGTGAAGAGCTTATGCCTTTACTTAAATCACCTGCTTCAGAACTGTTTTATAAAGCAGCCACAGGTGACTTAAAAAATATCAACATTGAGTTCCATGACAAATACGCAGTAGGTGTGGTTATGGCATCCAAAGATTACCCGTATAAAAGTTCACCTATGGCAGAAATAATTGTAGATGACATTTACCATGAAGACCTCAATGAACATGCACATATCTCTTATGCAGGTGTGACCCGTGGTGAAGATGGTAAACTCTATGCTTCAGGCGGTAGGGTACTGGTTTGTGTGGGACTTGGTGACAGCATTGCTCAAGCACAAAAACGTGCCTATATGTTAGTAGGACAAATCCACTTTGCAGGCAAACAGTGTCGTACTGACATCGCTTACCAAGCACTCTAGGATTTTAATGTTCAAACAGGCCAAGTTCCATGTAATATTTTGTTTAATGTTATGTGTAGGTTCGGCGTCTCTCTATGCTGCCACTTCTGGCAATAAAAAAGTTGAAATCACAGCCAAAGATATAGAAGTAAAAAAAGACTACATCTATGCCAAAGGTGAAGTACTTGTCACCTATGATGGTTCAGTCATTAAAGCCAATAGAGCATCTTACAATAAAAGCAAAAAGTTACTTATACTCGATGGTAACGTTGAAATGATTGGTTACAATGGTACCAAAGAACACAGTAATCACATGGAAATTTTTACCCAAGAGAATAAAGTCACCTTTGATGAACTTTTTTTAGTTTCTGAAAATGATGTATGGCTTTTCTCTGATGATGTAGAGAAAAATGAGGGTAATTACACCGTACATAACTCCTTTCTCTCTTCTTGTGATGTAGGTGACCCTTTGTGGAAAATGTTTTTTAAACGTTCAGAGTATGATACCGAAGCTTCTTACATGAAAGTCTATGATGCGAAAGTGTATTTGTGGGATGTTCCTGTATTTTATAGCCCTTATTTAGCTTTTGCAACAAACAACAAGAGAAGCTCGGGGCTTCTCTTCCCTTGGTTTGGTTATTCAAACCGAGAAGGGTTTCTTTATGAACAACCTATTTTTTGGGCCATTTCTCCAAGTATGGACTTAGAGGTAAATCCCCAAATCCGTACCAATCGTTCTGTGGGAGTTTACTCTACCTTCCGTTTTGTTGACAGCCCCTACTCAAAAGGTGAGGTTCGTCTAGGGTACTTTAAAGACAAAGCTTCGTATGTAGAAGAAGAAAACTTACCGGATGACAAACATTACGGATTTGAAGTAAACTATAAGTCATCTAAACTCTTCAGTGATCATTATGCCTCAGGCTTTAAAGATGGTATATATGTCAATGTGACGTATCTGAACGATATTGATTATTTAAACTTGCAAAAAAATAATTTAACCCATTTTGGTGAAACACCCTTACAGGAATCTCGTGTAAACTACTATACCTATAATGAAGATTACTATGTTGGTCTCAATGCCAAATACTTCATTGATACCCGTGTCGGGGTAAACAATGATGAAACTTTACAAATTATGCCTTCTACCCAAGGCCATAAATTTTTAAAACATTTTATGATAGACAACTTCACTTACAGTGCAGACTTTAAGTTAAACAACTTTGACCGAAAAGAAGGTGCAACCATGCGTCAAGCAGAAGTTCGCATTCCCTTAGAGTTTACTATGGCCTTTATGGATGACTTTTTAAATCTCTCTTTGGGTGAAGAGTTTTATTATAGTAAATTCTTTTTTGGAAATGGGGACTTTGTACATGATGATTTTCAGTATTATAGTAACATCCACCGTGTGAAACTTTTTTCAGACTTAACCAAAAAGTATGAAGGTTTTGTACATGTGATGCAACCAGCCCTTCGTTACATAAAACCAGGAGATGAAAGAAGTTCTCCTACTGAATTTTCTCAGCTTAATGAAGAGCAACAAGCACTTTTTGCTATAGGTTTGCCCGAAGAAGAGTATGCCCTTTCTCTAGGCCAATACTTTTACGATGAAAATATGAAGTTAAAGTTTTATCAGCGGTTTTCACAAAAGTATTATGTCAATAGAGAGAATGAACTCGCAGACATGACAAATGAGATGCAATACAATTGGGATACTTGGAGCTTTTATAGCAATGTGATTTACGCACATGAGTTTAAAAAAATCAGAGAATCATCTAACAGAGTGACTTTAACGCAAAAAGATTATTATATCAGTCTTGGACATACCTATAAAGAAGTTTTACCAGATTTACCCTCAGCCCTGCCAGGAAATGATGTAATTTTTGCTTTTAGATATACCTATAACACAGAGGTGAACTTTAATGGAGGCTTTACTTACAATATTGATGAAGCGTCTAGTAGGCAATGGTATTTTGGGGGAGGCTATCATGTAGACTGCTGGTCTGTGACATCTTCCATAAGACAAAATATTACACCTAGACCTACAGGGTTTACCACAGATAATATCTTTAACGTACAATTTAACTTTATTCCTTTTGCAACTTTAGGTACAGGTAAATGATAGACCCTAAAGTTGAAATGAACAAAGCCTTAGATATTTTGGGTTTACCCCAACTTATTACCAGAGAAGATGTCAAAAATCAGTACCGTTTTTTAGCGAAAAAGAATCACCCTGATTTGGGTGGTAATGCAGAAAAGATGGAAGCAATTAATGCGGCGTATCAACTTCTGATACAGTACATAGAAGAGTTTCGTTATACTTTTGATGATGAAGAAATTTCCAAACAATTTCCAGGAGCAGATTATGTCCAAAGATTTAAACCCTAATACCTATTTTGAAGACAGTGAAGATGCTTCAAGACAACTGATCGATACTTTACCTTTAGAACTTTTACGTGACAATGAAACGGTGGTCATTGGTGTCAGTGAGGGAGGTGTCTATTATGCTGACAAAATTGCAGCTGCCTGTGATGCCCAAATGGATATTTTGTTAACAGAAGCTATTATGGCACCGAACAACGATGAAGTAGCTATTGCCATGATCTCTGAGACAGAAGAAGTGGTGATGCACAAAGCCCTCATTGATGCCTTTGAGATTAATGAAGATTACGTCTATTCTGAAGCCCAGCGAAAATATGAAGATGAAATCTTGGCCTATGTATACAAATACCGTAAAGGGAAAGAGTCACTTCCTTTAGAAGGAAAGTATGTTGTGTTGGCAGATGAGTGTATAGAAACAGGGCTTACGATGATGGTGGCATTAAAGTCAGTCATCGCAAGAGGCGCTAAAAATATCTACATTGCCACACCTATTTTGGACCAAACGGTGTACCAAAATTTACTGACTGTCTGTGATGGTGTGTTTTGCCCTCATAAGATACAAGACTATATTTCGATAGAATACTATTATCAAAACTTTGACACATTGGATTTTGATGAAATCTGTGCCATTGTCGATGCACATGAACTTAAAAGTAAAATGATAGAAACAGTTGAAACTGTAGAATAATACGCTCCACAAAGGAAAAAAAGAATGAACGAACAAATTGTAGAAATTAACTGTAATAATTTAGAAGAGAAATATAGCTTTAATAAAGTAGCTAAACAAGCGGCAGGTGCCGTGATGTATACACAAGGTAAGGCTGTACTCATTGCAGCTGTTGCTATTGATGAAAAAGCAGTGAATGAAGACTTTTTACCACTGACTGTACAGTACATGGAAAAATCGTATGCTGCAGCTAAAATCCCTGGTGGATTTATAAAAAGAGAGACAAAACCGGGTGATTTTGAAACATTAACTTCACGTATTATTGACCGTTCTTTACGTCCACTTTTTCCAAAAGGCTTTCACTACCCTGTCACCATTACAGTGATGGTAGTCTCTGCAGACCCTGATGTTGACATGCAAGTAGCTGCACTTCATGCTGCCAATGCAGCACTTTACATCTCAGATATTCCTGTACAAACCTCTATTGCTGCTGTACGTATAGGTACAGAAGGGGACAACTTGGTTATTAACCCTAGTTTGTCTCAACAAGCTTCATCGGAACTAGACCTTTTAGTTGTGGGTTCAGGAAAAGATGTGGTCATGATAGAAATGCGTACCCTAGCTTCTGAAAATGATGGCGTACAGTATGCTAATGAATTTTCTGAAGAAGCGCTGGTAGATGTTATTGCGATGGCAGCTGAAGCCATTGAAAAATCAACAGCTTCGTATGTCGATGCATTTGGGAAATTTGTACGTGAACCTTTGTCACTTGAACTCTCTGAAGATAAAGTGGATGAAACACTTTATGCTTACATTGAAAGCAAGTATGCACAAGATGTTGAAAAAGCCATTGCCCATATGGCAAAATCTGAAAGATCTTCAGAACTTAAAAAGATCCGTACATCAATTTTAGCTGACTTAGAAACTGAAGGGTTAGAAGCAGACAAAGAGTTGGTTTCTAAAGTACTTGAACGTTACAAAAAAACCATTGTCCGTGCAATGATATTAGATAAAAATATTCGTGCAGATGGTAGAGCAATGGATGAAGTACGTCCTATTAGCATTGAAACGAACCTTTTACCTTCTGTACATGGTTCATGTCTCTTCACACGTGGGCAAACACAGGCACTGGTAACGGTAACACTTGGTGACAAAAAAGATGCACAACTCTATGAACTTATTACAGAAAAGAACCAACAGTCTGAGAAATTTATGGTGCATTACAACTTCCCAGGCTACTCTGTAGGTGAAGCCAAGTACATTGGTGCACCTGGTAGAAGAGAACTTGGACATGGTAACCTTGGTAAAAGAGCGATGGAACCAACTATTCCACTAAACTACGATGGCAGTATCCGTATGGTTTCTGAAATCTTAGAGTCTAATGGTTCTTCCTCTATGGCAACTATTTGTGGTGGGGCTTTGGCTTTACGTGGGGCAGAAGTCGAAACGTCTGCATTGGTTGCTGGTATTGCAATGGGGCTGGTAAGTGAGGGTGACAAATACGCTGTCCTTACAGACATTATGGGCCTTGAAGACCACGATGGTGACATGGACTTTAAAGTTGCAGGTACCACAGAAGGTATTACAGCACTTCAAATGGACATTAAACTAGGCGGTATTGACTTGAGCGTACTTAAAGATGCTTTACAAAAAGCAAGTGCAGGTAAAAACCATATCTTGGGTCTCATGGAAAAAGCAGCGAAGTCTATTGAAGCTTCTTCTGCACTGCCTAGTACAGAGCACTTTTCTGTGCATCCATCTAAAATTGTAGACATCATTGGTAAAGCAGGTGCTACCATCCGTGAAATCATTGAGCGTTTTGAAGTGAGTGTTGACCTTGACCGTGACGTGGGAGGGGTAAAACTCTCAGGTTCAGATAAAGACAAAGTGGCTGAGGCCAAAGCACATATTGAAAGTATTGCAGCTACGCCTGTTAAGAAACAGATGGAGTACAAAGTAGGTGAGTCTTATGACGGTAAAGTAAAACGTATTGTTGACTTTGGACTTTTTGTTGAAATGCCAGACGGATTTGATGCATTACTACACATTTCAAAAGTAGCTAAAGAACGTGTAAACAATCTTACTGAGCGTTATTCTGAAGGGGATGCCATTACTGTGGTTGTCATGGAACAAAAAGGTAAAAAAGTAGAACTTGCTACACCAGAGTTTTTAGCATAGATTAAATCTACTTTAGATATAATCTCGCGTTTGTTACTAAAGTGATCAGTAGGGAAATCTAGGCATTTATGTTTAGGTTGGCAGTAGTAATACTGTTTACGCTATCCGAACAGGCTTTAAAAACACATAGAGTCGTTGGGACTTAAAACCTATTAATTAAAAGGATTATAATATGAAAAAGTTTTTCTTACTTTTCTTGGCACTTGGTGCTGTTGCTTTCGCTGGTGAAGACGGTGAATCTATGATTAAAGCTTACTCAGTAGTTGCTGCTGGTGTTGGTCTTGGTATTGCTGCAATGGGTGGTGCAATCGGTATGGGTCATACTGCTGCTGCAACTATCGCTGGTACTGCTAGAAACCCAGGTCTTGGTGGTAAACTAATGACTACAATGTTTATTGCTCTTGCAATGATCGAAGCACAAGTTATCTATACACTAGTAATTGCGCTTATCGCTCTTTACGCTAACCCATTCATCGGATAAGCTTAAAGAACATTAAAAGGCCTGAGAGTATCTCTCAAGTCTTTTAACCCTCATTTTTTAAAGTTTAGTAGTACTTTTAAACTACTTAGTCTCTGTGCGCACGTGGTGGAACGGTAGACACGCTACCTTGAGGGGGTAGTGCCCTACGGGTGTGGAGGTTCAAATCCTCTCGTGCGCACCATCTTTACTTTCCCTTTTTCCCTTATGTATACAATACTTTTAACACGCTCTAGTATCAACTAGCACTATTTCTACTATTTTAATAATGGATATTAATTATTATCTTTTGATATGAATATGAAAAAAATACAATTTTTTTTTACTAAATTCCTAATAATCTTCTGTAAATGCCGTAAATTAGGGCACTTTTGGCTATTTTTATCTTGACATAAGCATTCTATGTGCTATAATAACTGCATCTTAAAACAAAAAGGAAGAAAAATGACAAAAGCAGATTTCGTAGAACTAGTACAAAAGAATGGTGAGTTTGAAAGTAAAGCAGCAGCTGAGAGAGCAGTGAAAGCATTTATTTCATCAGTTACTGATGCATTGGTAAAAAAAGAATCAGTATCTTTGGTAGGATTTGGTACATTTTCAACAGTAGATGTTGCAGAAAAATCAGGTAAAGTTCCAGGAACTGACAAAACATATACAAAAGCAGCACACACTGCTCCAAAATTCAAAATGGGTAAAACACTTAAAGACGCTGTTGCAAACGCGTAATTAATTTTTACTTTCCACAAAGGCTAACCTGTTGGTTAGTCTTTTTTATCTCCATATCCCCCAACTATTCCCCTATATCTTCATTCACTAAGAAACAATATAAATAAATCTACCCATTTTGATATCTATAATAATATTCATTATGCTTTAATACTATTTATAACTATATAATATGTATAACTCTAAATAAAACTTTAAGTTATAGTATGACATACTTGGAGTGTATGAATATGCAATCTGTAATTTGCATTGTATATTTTAAATTTAGTGGAATTTTAAAGCCTGAGATGGCTTTTTTGGACATATTTAACTTTATAAGGAGTAATGTTATGAAAAATGTTGAAAAATCATGGCTGCGAAAAATCAGCCGACTAATCATGAGTTTTGCAGTCACACTGTTTTTTTTAGGAGGGACAAGTGTTTTGAATGCAGCAATTAAGGTTAATCTTGAAGGATGTAAGTCCACATTGATTGATGATGGAGGTTACACCAAAGATGATAGTAGTGGTGATACAATTTACTATTGTAATAATGATGCCTATGTAAATGGTAATTTAAAAGAGTGGAATGAATTGGATATGGTGCCACATCATATTGAGATTGAGAATGGAACTGGTTCAGATGCAACATTTTCTTTGGCTGTTGGGGGTGATTTTTTAAACTCCAATACCATTGGACTTGTGGGATGGGACTATATTACGCCTGTCATTTTAGATGTAAATGCCACAGAAGATTTTGGTGGTATTGTGAGTGTGTGTAACTCGGCTACGTTAGACGTGAGTGATTGGAATGTAAGTCAGAGTGAATCAAACATTTTTAGGGTTGTGCGTCTTGCTGGTCTGCCTGACGGTGCAAAATGTGTCTATGTGTATAATATGCGACTTGCTTTAGGTTCTAGTGCTTATAGTGGTTCATCTTTGCATAGTCGTTTGGTACCTATAGCTGGAGATATCAATGTAGGGAAACAAACACTTCCTTTACCCGATATTCCTTTAGATAGCAGACAAACGATAGACAAAACCATGACTGCCGTACAAAATGGAAGTCGCGTTTGGAGTGTAGATAAAAATGCTTCAGACGGAACTGTAGATTTTAAAAACACCTGTGACAATGCAGTAGCAATAGCCAAAGAGGTAAGTATCATTGTAACATGGACAAAAAGCCCTGACATCACACCTGATGGCAATGCGTCAATCTATACCGTCATTACTGCATCAAATGCTGCCTTGCGTGACATTAATGTCACCGTCACTGACACACTTTATAGTGATATAAACTTAAGCATTGTCTTAGACGAGTTTGTGTGTGATACTGTAACCATTAAAGCCAATGCCAATAAGCAACTTCTGTGTGAACATACCTTTATCGTCTCTGATGTAGACATAAATGATACTTTATATGATGAAGCCATTGCTGTGTATACAGATATAGATATATATCCAGCTCTTGATCCCGGACTCATTATCAATCAAACGTCAGCAAGAGCTTTTGCTATAGTCCAGGGAAGTGAAAACAATAGTGGCGAAAGTGCCACAATTACGGATGTAGAATCGCTGAGTGCAAAGAATAATAATATAGAATACTCAGTCGCTACACCGCTTATAGGTGAATTTGTAGGATATATCGCAGATACAAAAACTACAGATGATGTAAATTGGACTTCAGGTTTACCCGAACAAAATAGCACTAAGAGTGTTACATTTACCAAAACACTATCTATTATAAATAGAGCAATAGCAGCGGATGGTACCTTATTTGATACAGCACAGTTATTTGCTACAGATGAGATAGGTGCAAACTCAGGGCAACTTAAAATTAAGATTAAATCCAGTCCTCGAACATATTTTACTCTTACAAAAGAGATTAATGCCAGTATTGTTCCTAATGAAGGATTAGATTTTAACTTTACTGTGACCAATACTGAAACCAATGAAACAGAACTACGTAGTATACATGTGACTAAAGGTATACCTATTAAGTCAGATTCCTTTTGGTTAGACCAGGGTACTTATACCATTGAAGAAGATAAAAAACCAGGGTATGCCGTTGATGGAAACTCTACTAGATTTGTGGATCTTAGGGCAACATGTACAGGTTCTGAAACTTTTACAAATATTTTGGCAGACCCTCCAGGGGTCAGGGTACGTAAAGTCACAGATCCAGCAGGACAAGAGGCAGGATGGACGATGGAACTTTATAGAAACAATATCCTGGTGGAACAGAACACCACTACAGGTACAGATTTTATTACGCTTTTAGATGATCTTGCAGTTGCAGGTAGTTATGAAGTGAGAGAAGAACATCAAGTTGGTTGGTACAATGTCAGTCGAAGTGGGAGTTGTACCTTTGAGTATGACCCCGCGGTAGATGGCAATAGTTCTGACTATGATTGTATTATTACCAATGCGGAATATGCCACAATTATTATTAAAAAATCGGTTAATGGAAATGATGATAACTTTACCTTTATGCATGACATACCTAACGATAGCAACGAAACAGAATTTAACTTAACAGACAATGGTACACAAACCTATATGCAGCTTACACCGGGTGAGTATGAGGTGACAGAGGAAGACGCAGATCTTAAGCTTGCAGATCATTACTTGAGTGGGATTGTCTGTGACGATAATAATTCTATAGGAGAATTAGAAACCAAAACGGCAAACATAAATCTTTCCGCAGGAGAAACGGTCACTTGTACCTTTACCAATACTGAACGCGGTAGAGTGCATGTTCTCAAAACAGAAAATTCTGGTCCGGTAACACAAACTTGGAAGTTTACACTGAGTGGAAGAGGCGATGGAGAAGGTAAGATTCAGCGTGAAACCGATGAAAATGGTACTTTAGACTTTGCAGAAATCAGATTACATCCAGGTAATGAGTATACTTTATGTGAAATTGATTTACCGCTATTGTGGCGAGGTACATGGAAACTTGATGGTAATGATATTGGATATACTGTTACAGAACACATGGATGAAAATGGTACTCACCTTGATGTATGTTATGTCTTTACAGCAGACATAGCTCATACCTCACAGTTTGAGATTGATAATGTGGTACTCATGCCTTCACTAGAGATAGAAAAACTCACCAATGGTGTGGAATCTGCTCTGGTAACGATTGGAGATGAAATAACATGGACATACAAGATTACAAATACGGGTAATACAGAACTTTCAATTTTATCGGTTATTGATGATATGGAAGGGGCAGTCACTTGTCCTATAAATTTACTTCCTGCAGGTGAAAGCATGAATTGTACTGCGATATCTGGCATTGCAGATGTTAGCTCTTATAACAACAATGTAGAGGTTAATGCAACAATTCCTGAAGGGGATTGTTATATAGCCATGCCTATGCAAGTTCAGCCGTCTGATATACCTTTGATAACTGAAAATATATGTGAGGTAAATGCCAGTGATAACAGTGGATACTTAGCTGAAGAAGAGGTTACAGCAGGTGAAGGAGTTATAGTGTGTCACGGTTGTGAAAGTTCAGGGTCACCAGCATTGGGTGAAATCTCTGCTATACTTATGGTGTGTATGACGTTGGCATTAGGGCTCTTATATATTAGAAGAGAAGAAGAGAATACTTTAGATTAAAACAAAGGAGAAGAAGATGAAAAACATTATGAAAAAACTAACTTTAACAAGCATGGTAGCGAGTACCATGCTCTTTGCTGGAGGGGACTTAATTCCACCTCCTCTTCCTATCGCTGCTGATCCAAACCCAATTTATTTGGGGCTTGGTGTCCTATGGGCTGGTTACAGTGCAGATGACTGTTGTGGTGTTACTCCTCAAGGTTATGAAGAGGGACACTATGGTTTCATAGGAAGAGCTGGATATGACTTCAATGAATACGTAGGAATTGAAGTACGTGGACTGGTTGCTACACTAGATAGTAACCTTGCAGAAACTACACACTATGGGATTTTCCTAAAGCCTCAGTACCCTGTGTCTGAAAGAGTTAACATTTATGGACTTTTAGGGTACGGAAGAACAGAAATTGATCTTGATTGTACAACCCTTGATAGGCTTAGTAGAACCCACTCTGAAAGTGGATTCTCTTGGGGTATTGGACTTGAATATGACTTCTCAGGCAATGAGAGTGATAGACTTGAAGGTGACTACGACAGACCATTTGATGGTTACGCAGATCAAGAGACAGCTTGGGGTATGTGGATAGATTACCAAAATCTACTTTATGGTGCCCATGGTTCCAATCTTGAAGATTTGAACATTGACTCTAATATTGTGTCTATTGGTATTACGTACGACTTTTAAACTTTAAGAGGGAGGTGTCTTGCCTCTCTTTTTATTTCAAACCCTACCTTTTCTTTTTAAAACACAAACTAACCCCTACTAAGTTATACTATGAGAATTATTTCTAAGGATACTTATGTCACTCAAAGATACAATTTGCCTTGGTGTTGCAGGAAATTTTGCGCATCATTTGGAACAAGCTGGAGAGTTGAAAGACTTTGAAAATGTTGTCACGCTTGAAGAGGATGCGCCTAAAGGCATTTTTCCTTTTTACTTGCCAGGTTCGGACTCTTTTTTAGGACTCTATAGCATTGGTACGGATACCCTTACTCTTCCTAGCTATGAAGCCAATGCCCAGGTAGAACCTGAAATTGGAGTGCTGTTTGACATTATTTACAATGCAGATAAAAGTGTGAAAGCATTAATAGCCAAAAAGTTCACAACTTTTAATGACTGTACGATTAGAAAAGAGGGGGCTAAAAAGATTTCTGAGAAAAAGTCTTGGGGCTTAAATTCTAAAGGTATCGGTAGTACATGGATAGACATAGACAAATTTGAAGAGGGTGGGGTGATGGATAACTACCATCTTTGCTCATTTGTGAAACGTAAAGGGGTATTACACCCTTATGGTGTGGATGCACCACTACTTGGGTACTCTTACTTCTATGGTAAGTTACAAACATGGCTCATCGACAAAATGAATACCCAAGAAGATTTTGGTCCTTTAGAAAATATAGCGGCACACTTAGAAGCCTGTGCTTACCCCAAAGAAGTGTTGGTATCTATAGGGGCAACAGCCTATGCTGAATTTGGTGAACACAATTACTTAGAAGTAGGGGATGAAGTTTATGTTATGGCTTATGATGTACGAAGTGACACGGTAGACTTTTCGCCCTCTAAGACAAAAGTTATCCTTCATCAAAAGGTAAAGTAGGGTGTACAATAGCACATCCCTTAAATATGCTTAGTTTTTAAACCAAGATTTTACTCTACCAAAAGCAGAGTCAAAAGTTGATTTGTGTGGGCGACTCTCTACCCCATAAGACTCTTGGAGTTTTTCAAGTAACTCTTTTTGTTCGTCATTAATCTTTTTAGGCAAAATCATTTGTACTTGTGCAATGAGGCGACCTTTACGTCCGC